>SHYH01000038.1 GCA_009692865.1 Dehalococcoidia bacterium | reverse complement strand
GAAAGGAGTGGGGAGAGTTCTTTGGGAAGGGCTTCGGGGGAACCCTTTCTTGCAAGAAAGGGTTCCCCCATCTCTCCGAAAGAACCTGCAACCCTCAACGAACGCTAGGAGCCGAAGATGTGGAAGAGGGCGTCCAGGAGCCATACCAAGCCAACGCCGGCTCCCAAGAGGAGCCAAACGGTCAGGTTAAGGATGAGGCGGCGGCGCAGCATTGGTTGGCTGGAGCATCCTAAAGGGAATCGTTGGTCTCCCCCTCCGGTGCTGCCCCCTCCTGGGCCTCCTGTTCCAAACGGCTGAGGGTGCTGCGAATCACCGAGGCGCTGAATCCCCGCCGACGCAGATGGTCCCAACTCTTTCGGTAGGACTCCCGGCGGTCGCTGGTGGGAAGTCGCTTGAGGTACTGGCGGGCCACCTGAGCGGCTGCGGCTTCGTCGTCCGCCTCGGCCAGCGCCTCCTGAATCGCGTCTCGCGGTACGCCGTGCCCTGCCATCTCCCTGGCCAGGAGAGCGGCGCTTTTGGGCTTGTGATCCAGTCGCGACTGGACCCACATGCGCGCAAAGGCCCGATCGTCCAGAAGCGCTTGCTCCCGCAGGTGTGCCAGGACCGAGGCCACGGCTTCCTGAGGGAAACGGTTCAGCAGGTGGTGACGGACCTCCGACTCGCTCCTGGGTCGGAAGGCCAGGTAGCGCAGGGCACGGCCAAGCGCTTTACGGAAGACCGCATCCTCCTCGCCAGCCATCGCTCCTCACAAGAAGGGGACAAACTCGATAAGACCCTAGAAGGATGCAGACGAGGGGGCCAACTCCTCATCGACTCCATCGTCTGCGGCTCGGCCGGAGGCTATCGGGCCTCGGGGCAACTGGGTGCTTGCCCGGACCTTCCCCGCGATCTCCTGGCCGAGCTCGGGATGCCCTCGGAGGAACTCCTTGGCGTTTTCCCGTCCCTGGCCGATACGGGTGTCACCGTAAGCGTAGAAGGAGCCAGCCTTTCGCACCACTCCCATAGCCGTGGCCAGGTCCACCAGGTCCCCTTCAAAGCTGATGCCCTGGTTGAACATAATGTCGAACTCAGCCTGGCGGAAGGGCGGGGCCACCTTGTTCTTGACCACCTTGGCCCGGATGCGTATGCCCACCATCTCATTGCCCTGCTTGATGGACTCCACGCGGCGCAGGTCTATGCGGACCGAGCTGTAGAACTTCAGTGCCCGGCCCCCGGGGGTCACCTCCGGGTTGCCGAAGACAACACCCACCTTCTCCCGCAACTGGTTGATGAACACCAGGGCTGTCTGGGAGCGACTAATGGCAGCGGTGAGCTTTCGCAGGGCCTGGGACATGAGGCGAGCCTGGAGCCCCATTTGGCTGTCCCCCATGTCGCCCTCCAGCTCGGCCCGGGGTACCAGGGCCGCCACGCTGTCGATAACCACCACGTTCAGGGCGCCGCTGCGCACCAGGTACTCGGCAATCTCCAGGCCCTGCTCGGCGGTATCCGGCTGGGAGATGAGGAGTTCCTCGATGTTGACGCCGCAGCGGGCGGCATAGTCGGGATCCAGGGCGTGCTCCGCGTCGATGTAGGCGGCGTTGCCGCCATTCCGCTGGGCCGAGGCCACCACATGGTAGGCCAGGGTGGACTTCCCTGTCGACTCTGGGCCAAAGATCTCCGTCACCCTGCCCCGCGGAATGCCACCCACGCCAAGGGCAATGTCCAGGGAGAGGGAGCCCGTGGAGAGGGCCTCATGGACCTCGCGGCTGCGGGTGGCTTCCCCCAGGCGCATGATGCTGCCCTTGCCAAAGTCCTTCTCAATGTGCTGGATGGCCGTCTCCAGGGCTTTCCCCTTTTCAGTCGTCATGGCCCGCTCCCCGGCAGGGTTAGCCCCGCCTTAGCCTTTTGAGATGTTTGCTTTCCTGCTGCGAGCACCGCTGCCGTCCTGAAAGCCTGGTGCTATCGACGCGGCAACGTCAGCGGCATCGTAGCACAGGGGTGAACACCCCACAAGGAAGAAATGACCCTAGAGGTCTGTTCGGCGCAGTGGAACCCCAGACCGTTCAAGCGACTGCTAGGGTTTCTCCTCCTCTTCCCTGGCCGGGCGGGTGGGGCCGGCCCCGTCCAGGGCGCCAAAATGTTGCAGGGCCTCCGCCATCTGGCGCAGCCGCTGGTCCACCAGGTCGTTCACGGTCCCTTGGGGGAAGGCGCCATCCGGTCCACGCTCCCCAGCCGGCACGCCCGTAAGGACCTCAATCCCCTGCTTCACGTGTTCCACCGCGTAGATGTGAAACTTCCCCTGTCGTACCGCCTCCACCACGTCATCACGGAGCATCAGGTTGGGGATGTTGCTGGCGGGGATCATCACCCCCTGCCGGCCCGTCAGTCCCTTGATGCGGCACAGGTCGAAGAACCCCTCGATCTTCACGTTCACCCCTCCGATGGCCTGGGTCTGCCCCCTCTGGTTGACGGAGCCGGTTACCGCTATCCCCTGCTTGATGGGGAGGCCCGAGAGCTGGGATAGGAGGGCGTACAGCTCGGCGCTGGAGGCGCTATCCCCCTCCACACCGTCGTAGCTCTGCTCGAGCACCAGGCGACCGCTGAGGGTGAGGGGCTTGTCCTGGGCGTAGGCGTAGCTCAAGTAGCCCGAGAGGATGAGGACGCCTTTGGTGTGGAGGGGCCCTCCCAGGCGCGACTCCCTCTCGATGTCCAACAGCCCGGCCTGGCCCAGCCCCACGCTGGCCGTGATGCGAACGGGCCTTCCGAAGGAGTACTCTCCCATGCTCAGGACTGAAAGGCCGTTGATCTGCCCCACCACCGCACCGTCCGTGTCCACCATCAACGTTCCACGCTCCGTCATCTCCTGAAGGCGTTCCTCAACGAGGTTGGAGCGGTACACCTTGGCCTCCACCGCCTGCTCCACGTGCCTTTTGGTCACAGTAGGAGCGGCGTCGGCCGTGGCCCAGTAGTTGGCTTCGCGGATGATGTCCGCCAGGTCCCCAAACCTGGTAGAGAGCTTCTCCTGGTCCTCGGCCAACCGAGAGCCCTCCTCGATCAGGCGGGCGGCCGCCTCCGTGTTCAAGGGCATCAGGTTCTCCCTGTGCCCCAGGGCGGTCATGAAGTTCAGGTAGTCCAGGACGCCCTGGGGGGTCCGCTCCATATCACTTCCGAAGTCCGCCCTCACCTTGAACACCTCACGGAAGCCCTCGTCCAGGGCGTGGAGCTGGTAATACAGAGAAGGGCTTCCCAAGAGGACCACCTTGACGTCCAGCGGTATGGGCTCAGGGCGCAGGCCTCTGGTGGTGACGAACCCTGTCTGCTCCCCCAGCTCCTCAATGGTGGTCTCGCGGTTGCGGAGGGCCCGCTTCAGGGCTTCGTAGGCAAAGGGGGCCCGCACCAGCTCATCTGCGTTCACTACCAGGTAGCCGCCGTTGGCCCGGAGGAGCGACCCTGCCTTCACCAGGGTGAAGTCGGTCTGGAGGGCCCCATAGACCGCCTCCTTCTCGATCCTGCCGAACAGGTTGGGATACGTGGGGTTCTGCTCCACCACCACGGGAGCGCCGTGGCCATCGCCGTTCTCCACCAGCAGGGTGGCCTGGTACTTGCGGAAGGCCGTCTCCTGGGCCCAGTGCTCAGGGCCGGGACCCGGCTGCTGAGCGGCGGCAAAGAACTGTTGCACGTTGGACACCATATCCCCCCGGACATCTTGAAGGTACTGGACCACCTTGGGCAGGACCTGGTACTTCTCCTGGATGTCCTCGATCAGCCCCCCAACCACATAATCGGCCACCTCCCGGTCGAGCTCCCCCATGCGGTCCTGGGTCTGCCGCTCCAGGCGCCGTATCTCCTTCATTTGGACCTTTCCCTCCTGGTCCAGTTTCTGGCGGCGCTCCTGAATGGTGTGACGGATCTCCTCGGGGAGCTGGAGGTACTGCTGATCGCTCAGGGGCTGGCCGTTGACGGCGGGCGCCAGGAACAGCCCC
The DNA here is from genome assembly GCA_009692865.1 of Dehalococcoidia bacterium. Taxonomy (GTDB): domain Bacteria; phylum Chloroflexota; class Dehalococcoidia; order Lucifugimonadales; genus SHYH01. The sequence continues at coordinate 10,419 of SHYH01000038.1, read as the reverse complement.
ACCTGGGTGGGCTGCAGGATGAACCCCTCGGCCTGGGCCTGCTGGCTGAGATGGCCGAAGATCTCCTCCCGCTGGTGGACCACCTGCTGGGTAATGGCCTCACGTCGCGCCGAGTAGTCGTCGCTCTCGAAAGCCTGGGCGATCTCCCTGCGAGCTTGCTGGACCAGGGCGTCCATCTCCTCCTTGAAGACCCTGCCCTTGCCTGGTGGAAAGCGGAGGTAGACGGGGCGATCGGGGTTGGCGAAGTCGTGTGCCAGGCACAAGTCAGGAGGCGTCTCCTTCCCCTGGGCCATCTCCTCCAGGTAGGTTCGGACCGCTGTGGACTTTCCCGTGCCTGCAGGCCCGCCCACATAAACGTTGAACCCCTTCTGGCCGATGCCCAGACCAAACTCCAAGGCCTCCACAGCGCGCTGCTGGCCCACGATGCCCTGGAGGTATGGGAAGCCCTGCCTGGGCAGGAGCTCCAGGCTCTGGGGGTCACACACCCTGCGAAGCTGGTCAGGAGAAAGCTCTTTTACCACTCGGGGCCCTCGTAAGTGGGGGAGTTAAGCGGTGCGGTATGAAGACAGGCCGCCTTCTTGACTATGATACCACGGGGTACTCCGAACCGCTGGCATCTCGGTGGTGAGACTCCTTCAGGCGCCTGTTGACGAAGTCGTCCAAGGACGCCATAATCAAAAACGCGTTGGGCACGACACAGGGGTTAACTCTAGAGACGAGGGCAGCAGATGTCCTGGCGCTACACTCCCTACCGCTTCCTCTTTGAAGGCTATCCCTTCTTCGCGGCCCTTCGGTGGATGGCGGTCAACAGCATGGTGTGGCTCCTGGGGTTTATCATCGCCTGGGGGACCACCCTGGTGTGGGTGGACGTGATCCGGTTCAACGAGGTGTGGTTCGGGTTCTTCCTCGGCTTCACGATGCTGTGCGTCTTCAACATCGGTGTGCACCTTCTCGCCCTGGACTACATCGAGCAGAGGCAGCGGGAGCGGGGCGAGTAACGAAATCCTGGACCTGCAGCGTGCAACACAGGGTGGGCCCCAGCCTTAAGATGGGGCTCACCTCTTTTAACGGGAGGGAGATGGTCGCAAACGGGTATTCAGCAATCTGCTAGAGGCTCACCCCTGGCTCTCTTTGGATCGGCGAGCCCCACCAAAAAAAGGGGCAGTTGCACAAGCTGAGGAAATGGGCCAAATGTCTCATCTCACCGCTTTGTCATTCCCGCTGATGTGCGTTAACATTTTTCAACTGAGATGTTGAACTTCCAAGCTTGGCCACGAATCGGCGCCCTGAAGGTAGACCCCCGTCTCCTGGAGGTTCGTTCTGTGGCCCGCTGCCGCCTGGCTGAATGCCGCGCCGCCTGTTGCGGCCACGGCGTTTACGTAGACCTGGCCCATGCAGACCGCATCGTTGAGGGGGCCGAGGCCATCAAGCCTCACCTGCCCCGGGACCGTCACGATGTGGACAACTGGTTTGATGGCACGGTGGAGGAGGACAGCGACTTCCCCTCCGGCTATCGAGTAGGCACACAAAACATCCCCGATCCCGGACATCCCGCAGGCAGACGCTGCATCTTTCTCCGTCCCGACAACTTCTGCGCCCTCCAAGCGACCAGCATGGCCCAGGGGAAGCACCCCTGGGACCTGAAGCCCTTCTACTGCGCCCTCTATCCTCTAGTCCTGCTCGGTGACACTCTGCAGCTGGACGACGCGAACGACCTGTACAAGCTTGGAGGCTCCTGTCAGAGTGCCGAGCCTGTGCCCACCCCCCTCTACGAGGTGTTCCAGCACGAGATGGTTCTCGCCTTGGGCCAGGAGGGCTACGAGCAGCTACGCTCCATCGCCACCACCCTGGGAGGGCGTTCATGAAGATCGGTCTTGCCTACGATCTCAAGGCCTCGGTAGCCCGACCCGTAGGCGCTACTGACGACGAGGCGGAGGAGTACGACCCTCCTGAAACGATCGATGCCCTGGCCGGCGCCATCGAGGGGCTGGGGCATCGAGTTGTGCGGATAGGTGGCGGCCCCGAGTTCCTCTCCACCATTCTCCACGCCCAGGTAGACATGGTCTTCAACATCGCCGAGGGGCGCGGGACCTATCGCAGCCGCGAATCCCAGGTGCCCGGCGTTCTGGAGATGCTGGACATCCCCTACTCAGGATCAGACCCGCTCACCCTGGCCATCTGCCTGGACAAGCCCTTCGCCAAGCAGGTAGCCCTGGCCGCCGGCGTTCTCACGCCGCGCTACCGGGTCATCGAGTCCCCAACGGACCTGGCCGGCCCTACTGAAACTCTGCCGCCTTTTCCCTTGGTGGTGAAGCCATCCTTTGAGGGGTCCAGCAAAGGTATTCGCCAGACCTCGAAGGCGGAGCGGTGGGAGCACCTTACCCCCCTGGTGGAGGCCGTCCACAACCACTACCACCAGCCCGCCCTGGTGGAGGAGTTTATCCCCGGGCGAGAGGTCACCGTCGGCGTTGTGGGGAGCCCGCCCCAGGTCCTGGGCGTCATGGAGGTGGTCCCTCAAACGGGCGCTGACGACAACTTCATGTACACTCTGGAGGTCAAGCGCGCCTGGCGAGAGACGGTCTTCTACCGGTGCCCGCCCCAGCTGCCCCCCCAGTGCGTGAGGGAGATCGAGGCCGTCTCTCTGATCCTCTTCAAGGCCCTGGGCTGCCGAGACATTGCCCGCCTCGACTTTCGCATAGACAGAGCCAATCGTGTTTATTTCTTAGAGGCCAACCCCCTTCCCGGCCTGGGGAGTTACAGCGACGTTCCCCTCATGGCCGGCCTTATGGGCTGGAGCTACAACAAGCTTATCGAGAGCATCCTGAACTCTGCCCTGGCCCGGCACAGCCTCCTGGAGGCGCAGCATGCACATCGCGCTGGTGTATAACGCCCCCCTGCCGTCCCGCTACCACGCTCTGGGCGAGGGAGAGGCTGTGGCCGGCGTCATGGAGGCGGTGGAGGCCGTTCGGGGCGCCTTATGCTCCTGGGGACACACCGTTGCCCTGGTGGGCCTGCGTCCTCCCCTTCGCCACGCCGTGGACAGCCTCTCGCGGCTCAGGGCAGACCTGGTCTTTAACCTGTTCGAGGGGTTTGATGGCCTCCCTGAGACCGAGGGCGAGATAGCCAAGGCCCTGGGTCTTCTGGGTTATCCCTTCACAGGCGCCTCCGCCGCAACGCTGGCGCTGTCCCTGGACAAGGGGCGGACAAAGCGCGCGCTGGAAGCCCAGGGCGTTCCCACGCCCCCCTGGAAGCTGCTGAGTTCCGACGAAGTGACACTATGCGTTTTGGAGTACCCGGTTATCGTGAAACCCTCAAAGGAAGACGCCTCCCACGGCCTCACCGCCCAGAGCGTGGTGGGGGACCCCCAAGCCCTCGCCCGCCAGGTCCGTTGGCTGGAGGAGAAGTACGGTGGCCCCGCGCTGGTGGAGCGTTTCCTGCCAGGCAGGGAGTTCAGCGCTACGGTCCTTGGTGGTCCGACCTCCCGTGTGTTGGCTCCCGCCGAGGTCGTCTATGCCGAGGCGACGCCCGGCCCCAAGATCATGACCTATGCCGCCAAGTGGCTCCCCGAAGCCCCAGCCTACCGGGCAGTCACCATTCAGTGCCCTGCCCAGACACCCCCAGCGCTGGCCCAGGAGGTCCAATCCCTGGCCTTGGCGGCCCATCGAGCGGTCGGCGCGCCGCCCTACGCCCGGGTGGACCTTCGCTGCGATGATGTGGGGAGCCTCTACGTCCTGGAGATCAACCCCAATCCAGACCTTTCCCCAGAGGCAGGCGTGGCCCTTCAGGCCAGGGTGGCGGGCCTGGAGTATAAAGACCTCATCAAGGCCATTGTAGACTTGGCATTGGAGGAGACCCAGGTTGGCAACCACTACGCTGCGACCCATGCAGTCTGACGAGGTAGAAGAGCTAGTGCGGATCACCGCCGCCACGGGCTTCTTCCGCCCCGAAGAGGTGGTGGTGACTCGCGAGGTCCTCACGGAGTGTGCCTCTAAGGGTGAGGCCTCCGGCTACCAGACCTGGGTGGCCGCCAACTCCGATGTATCGGGGCGGACCCTGGGGTACGTGTGCTTCGGCCAAACGCCCCTCACTCGCGGCACCTGGGACATCTACTGGATCGCCGTGGACCCGAGCCAGCAGCGCCAGGGGATCGGTCAACTGTTGATGCACCACGCCGAAGAGGAGATCGGTCGCCAGGGAGGGCGGCTGGTGCTCGTGGAGACCTCCGCCCAGGAGATGTACAGGCCCACCCTCAGCTTCTACAGCGCCCTGAAGTATCAGGAGGTAAGCTGCATTCCCGACTTCTACGACCTAGGCGATGCCAAGGTCACCTTCGCCAAGTCCCTCGTTCCAGGAGGTGCACGGACAATGTCACCCTAAACCTACCCTGCATCTGATCACTCACGCCGCCCGCCTGGGCACGGAGAAAATTCACCCCCCAAGGAGCCAACGATGACGACGATAGTTGCCGAAACCAAGGAGCCTCCTAGTAGTAGCTCCCAAGCACCTTCCCTTCGAGAGAGGATCTGTGAGGTCCTCAAGCCTACCCAGGAGCAGTGGGACGACTGGAAGTGGCATTTTAGAAACCGCTTCAACACCGTTGACAAGCTAGCCAAGGTCCTTCCCCTTACGGAGTCCCAGAAGAGGCAACTGAAGCTGGTCAGCCTCAAGTTCCCCTTCTCCATTACCCCCTACTACCTGTCCCTCATTCGTACCGGCGACCCCTACGACCCTATTCTATTGCAGTCGGTCCCCTCCTTTGAAGAGCTCCTGAACACCGACATGGGCCAACCGGACCCCCTGCATGAGCGTGTGGACTCGCCGGTGCCGGGGTTGGTCCACCGCTATCCAGACCGGGCGCTCTTCGTCATCACCGACATCTGCCCCCTCCTCTGCCGCCACTGCACCAGGAAGCGGGAGTGGGAGGGCGAGAGCTGGTGGATTCGGACCAAGCCTCAACTGGAAGCTGCCATCGACTACCTGCGGAAGACCACGGCCATCCGAGATGTCATCATCTCCGGAGGAGACCCCCTGACGGTGGACAATGCCGGGCTGGAGTGGGTTCTGGCCCAGCTCAGGTCCATCTCTCATATCGAGATCATCCGCTTCGGCACCCGCTTTCCCGTGGTGCTCCCCCAGCGGATTGACGAAGGCTTCTGCCGTATCATTGACAAGTACGGGCCCGTCTGGCTCAACACCCACTTCAACCACCCCAACGAGGTGACCCCAGAGGCCGCCCGGGCCGTGAGGGAGCTGCTTCGGGCGGGCGTGCCCGTGAACAACCAGACCGTGCTGCTCCGGGGCATCAACGACAGCGTGGAGATCCAGCTCGCCCTCAGCCACGCCCTCCTGAAGAACCGCGTCCGCCCCTACTACCTGTTCCACGGCGACGAGGTGAGCGGCACCGAGCACCTGCGGACCCCCGTGGAGACGGGCCTGAAGATCATCGAGGGGATGCGCGGCCACACCTCAGGCCTCGGGGTGCCTACCTATGTGGTGGACGTGGCCGGCGGCGGCGGGAAGATCCCCCTTCAGCCGAACTACGTCCTGTCCTGGTCCGAGGACGAGATCACGCTGCGTAACTTCGAGTGGAAGACCTTCCACTACCGTAACCCCCGGCCTACAGGTCCTCGGCCCATCTCTGTCCTGGCAGGCGTGTAGCCGAACCGCATACCCTAGCAGGGTGATGAAAAAGGGGAGTCCAGAGGGGCGAAGCCCCTTTGGTGGGGATCTGGGGGTATCCCCCAGATCCCCACCCTCTTCCTGGCCAGGAAGGGGGCAGGGGGATGGTCGAAGAGGGTTCTTCTGCAGCCTGCTAGAACCAAGGAGCCTTCACCAGTAGGACCCAAAGAGAGGGGCCGCTTTGGAGCGGCCCCTCTCTTTGCTGTGGCTCACTTACGGAGTGCCCCTACTTGTTGAAGGCCCAGTCGTTGTCAATCCAGGCGCGCGTAACCCTGAGCTGGCCCGATGAGCTCAGGATGAGGTGGTTGACGGGCTGATAGTTGCGCAGCCGCGGGGAGAAGAGGTTGAAACCGCCGGCACGAGCTTCGGGGATGCTGAGAACCTGGTCCAGGTAGTAGGCCCTGGCCTGTTTGATCAGCTCTTTTTGCTTTGCGATGTCCTTATACGAGGCCTCAAACTCTGTGATCAGGTTGGTCAGCTTCTGGTCGTTGACCCACCCTGAGTTCGAGTTGCCCCCACGCCCAGCGACGTAGATCGTCATGGCCCCGTCCAGCGTGGAGGGGTAGGGGAAGATAAAGGACCAACCGTTGAGGTCGGTCCACGCCCCCTTGTCCAGGTTGGCCCGCCACACCGTGTAGTCGATGGTCTTGAGCAGGACGGTGACACCGATTTCCTTCCACATGGCGGCCTGAAGCTCGTGGACTGGCGTGAACCTGGTGTAGGAGTACTCCAGCGTGGTGCTGAAGCCGTTGGGGTAGCCCGCCTCGGCCAGGAGCTGCTTGGCCCGCTTGACATCAGGCGTGTACCACGGGCAGCCGCAGTCTTCGGTGATCGCCTTGATGGTGTTCTGGGGCTGGCCGTACCAGCCACCGTTGATGGCGGTGTTCCCGCTGAAGGGGATCTCGTAAACCGTCTCGGAGATGACATCATAGTCGAGGGCCAGGCTCAGCGCCCGCCGCACGCGCACGTCGTTCCACGGCTCCTTGTCAAGCCGGAATCCCAGCTGAGACGCGGTGGATGGGGGAGCGGTGCGGGTCTCCTGGACCAGGGTGGTGGGATTGGTCCTCAGGAGGTTGCGCACGTCGGTGGGAGACTGGACGGTAACCCCGGTGTCAATCTTCCCGGTGCGCCAGGCCGTGTTCCGAGCCGTGTTATCGGGGATGATGGCGATCCTGACCCCGTCCATGTAGGGAAGGGAGCTGCCATCCGTGTTTTTCCGCCAGTAGTCGGGGTTGCGGCGGTAGCTGATCCCTACCTTGAATTCGTAGTCCGTCGCCGCCATGAAGGGCCCCGTCCCGATGGCGCTCACCCGTCGGTTGAAGGTGGTGGTGGCGCTGGCGATCTCTCTCGGGAGGATGTACCCGCGGCCGTATTCAGCCAGGGTGCCGAGGATCGCGGGGTTCACCTTCTTCATCTGATACTTGACCGTGTACTTGTCCACCACCTCCACCCGGTTCACGTCCCCGAAGAACCCCTTCTGGATGCTACCGGTGCTGGAAAGGAAATCGAAGGTGGCTTTGACGTCCTCGGCGTCCATCTCCCGCCCGTTGACGGGGGGCACGTTCTGCCACTTGACGCCCTTCCTCAGGCGGAAGGTGTAGGTCATAAAGTCACTGGAGATGTCCCAGGATTCGGCCAGGCCTGGGACGCGGGCATCAACGGTCGGGTCGGTCGCTACATCAGAGACCTCATGGATCAGCCGTTCGTAGACCCAGCCCACGGCGCCAGCCATCTGGGAGGAGGTGGTGTGGTAGGGGTCAATGCTGGGCGGGTCATTTTCATGGCCATGAACGTAGATTCCCCCGTAGCGAGGCGTTCGCGGATCGGGTGGGATGGTGGGCCCGCCGAACTCAAACCCCTCGGGGATGAAGATCTGGAGCCCGGCCCGCTCGATGTACCTGCCCGTCTTGGGCGTCTCAACGCCTGGGATGGGTGCGGTTGTTGCCCCCTCTAGCACGGGGGCCACCGGGGCCACGGCAGTCGTCAACTGATCAGTCGTCGCCGTCTGAGGCGCAGCGGCAGGTTGCGTAGCGGGAGCGCAGGCCAGGGCAAGAAGGGCCAGAACTGCTATCCCCAAGACCGACCAGGATAATCGGGACAAGGGTCTCTCCATCCAAAAACGATTAGCCATGATTCCCCCCTTAGATGCAACGAGTCTTCGGCGTGGCAGACAGGGCGCTCCACCAAAAGGTCTTGGCGAGTATGCCTCCCCACTTAATGTACATTACGCTTAACACAATCTGCCGGTTTTGTCAATTGGGCTTGTGACAAAAGTAGTCGAGCGCACAACACCTTATTTTGTTGCACTGCGACTCTTCTTTTCGTAATAACTACCAGGCTCCGTGGAAAGCCCACGGAGCCTGGTAGTTCGCTTAGACCGCTCTCGGCTCCTGTTATCGCGTCAACCTTTAGTGCCCGCTCCTAGCTATAGTCCGTGGAAGGATCAGGGAGGACCCGTTACCCTTCGCCTCGTGTTGCGCTTTTCCCCGTTCTGCACTAGGATGCAGCTGTTCCTATCCAAGGAGATTCTCACCTGCTTTCGCCACCCTGCTAAGCTCGATGCACCTGGTATGGAGGGATGACCATGAAGCTCACGCCTCACGTTTACGTCAGCCACTACGATGACAGTGACGTCAGCCACCATCCTGGAGGCAGCAACAACTACTTTGTGGGTGACCCCGCCGAGGAGATGATTGTGATCGACACGGGCCAGCAGGACCGTGAGTGGACCCGTAACATCCTGGCCTACTACGAAGAGATGGGACGCCCCAAGATCACCTCCATCCTCATCACCCACGGCCACGCTGACCACTACGGGGGCGTGGACCGGCTGTACGATGCGATGCAGGCGCCCGTGCGTTGCCATCCCAAGCTGGTCAAGACTCTCCAGGCCCTGGTGCCCAAGGAGAAGGTGGTGCCTCTCCGGTCACGGGAGGTGCTGCGGACGGGCGGCGGCGCCACACTCCGGGCCCTCTTCACCCCCGGCCACGCGGTGGACCACGTCTGCTTTCACCTGGCCAAGGAGCGTGTGCTCTTCACCGGCGACACCATCCTGGGCTCCTCTTCCTCTACTATGGGAGACCTCGCCTCCTACATGAAATCCCTCCAGTTGCTCCTGCGCTACCGCCATGACTTCATCTGTCCCGCCCACGGCGCCGTGGTCCCGCCCCCCAGGGGCCAGCGCCTGGTCCAGTGGTACATCGACCACCGAAACGAGCGTGAGCAGGAGGTGCTGGCGGCGCTGCGGAAGCGGCTGACCAAGGTAGAGGACATGGTGCGGGCAATCTACCCCAAGAACCTCAAGAAGGGCCTGCGCGATGGGGCTGCCCGCAACGTCCGCACCCACCTGGACAAGCTCATCAAGGACGGCCGAGTCAAAGAGGCCGAGCCCACCTACCGGCTCAACCGCTGAACCGGCGGGCGAGCGCGAGCCCTAAGGACGCGTTGGGAGACGGGCAAAGTCCCAAAACAGCCAACTGGGACGAGCAAAGGGTGAGAGTTGTTTGGGAAGGGCTTAGGGGGAACCCTTTCTTGCAAGAAAGGGTTCCCCCTACCTCTCCGAAAGAACCTGCACCACTCAATCCCGATGTGTCGGGACTCAACCTGCTCCAAAGCTGAATTGGTGGCTCGAACGGGATCTTCCCCGGGAGATTATCGTGGAGGAGTTTGTGCCGATCCGCGGTAGGCCGCAGATGAAGATTCAACCCCTTGCCGGCTACCCCGGTACACCGTTGGCGAAAAAGCTGGGAATCAGGGAAGGAAGCCACCTGCTTGTACTGGGAGCCCCAGCAAACTACGTGGGTCTACTTCAACCGGTACCGAACGCGGTCATCTTCGACCAGAACCTCTCCCAGGCCACGGACGGCATCCACGTGTTCACGAAGCAACGGGATGCTCTCAAGGAACAACTGACGGATCTTCGGCATCGTGTGAGGAGCGATGCGACGGTCTGGGTGTCTTGGCCGAAGAAGTCGTCAAAGGTCACGACCGATATCAACGAAGATGCCATTCGAGAGGTTGCGCTGCCATTGGGGCTTGTTGACGTGAAGGTCTGCGCCGTCAGTGATGTGTGGTCGGGTCTCAAGCTGGTAATCCGAAAGGAACTACGGTGAAAACGCGGCCTAACCCTTAAATGCGTACTCAGTTGTAGTTCCACTCTTCCCCGCCTCCACCATCACACCTTCGGTGTTGGCGACCGCAGGCTCGCAGGTAGTGGACGCCCCAAGGTTGCTTAGGCGCGCCCCAACGCCGCGTCAATTCCGACCATCAGCGCGGGCGTTAGAGGCCTCCTGACCTCGGCTTCCAGGCGTCCCCCTCGTGTATAAATCACGTTTTGGAGAGATCGTTTTTCATTGACAAAGGCAACGGGGCCGACTGAGAATGAACTAAAGCTGCAATGATGTTTAGGTTCTAAGAGGGGAGCTAAGGGAAAGGTCTTCTTCGGGCCCGGCCGAGCCAGGGCGGGCCTTCCCATGGGGCCGAGCCTCATGGCTGGCCCTCTCCCAAACTCCTATGAGTACTCGGCCCGTCAAACTGCAGGGTAAGCCCCAAGAGGGCGCTCTTTCGTCTCGCCGGGAGGCTTGGTGGCTTCGTGGCTTCGCCCTCTTCCAGGGCGTCAGCACAGTAGCCGACAGCTTCGCCATCCTCTTCGCGGCCTCCATCCTGGGCACCGCCGTCTTCGCCAGTTGGATAGACGCCTCTGGCAATTTGGGGTATACCCTGGGCGCCGCCTCGGTAGTG
>SHYH01000037.1 GCA_009692865.1 Dehalococcoidia bacterium | reverse complement strand
ACCGGAAGTCTAGGGAGTGGACAATTCGGCGGACAAACAATTCAGTGAAAGTGTTCTTTGATCGGACTTTCCGTAGGCGCTCGGAGTGTGGGCCAGACACGTGGTTGTGTTTGATTGGTTCCGTCATAGAAACCATCTTCGCCTCAAAGCCAAGCCCTATCGGCACGCCTGGGTTTTCACTAACTGTGGTGATGGAGCAGAGCTTCTCTAGAGGAGTATCCAACTGTAGGTCACGGGACGCGATTTCTGGCTGCTTTCTTGGTGAGGCATGGCGTGGCTACCCCGGCGGGTCGCCGAAGAGGGCGTCTACGTCGCGCTGGCGGCGGGCTCCTTCGGCAAGCTCAGGATGAGCGGGGGCGGGCATGTCCTTCGACTGGCTCAGGATGAGCGGGGCGGCCAGACGGCGGTAGGAGGCCTCGGAGCCGTACTCTCGGGTGCGGACGACCACGGGCATGGGAACGGCGTGGCCGAAGACGAGGGCCTGCTGCTGGCTCTCCAGTCGCGCCAGGACGTTGCGTAGCTCGCGCCGCCCGCTGACGCCCGCCAGGACCGCCTCCACGTCGCGCTCGTCGTCGAGGAGACAGGTGATCTTGGTGCCCACCTGGCTCATTACCTCGGTGTCGATGGCGCCGGGGCGCTGGTCAATGACGAGGAGGGTGACGTTGTACTTGCGCATCTCGCGGGCGATGGCGCCGAAGATGGTCTGGGAGGCCACCTGGGGGTTGAGGAACTTGTGGGCCTCCTCGATGGTGATGACCAGGGGCTTGGGCTCCTGGGAGCGGTCGCCGATGGCGGCCTCCTTGCGCTCGCGGTAGCGCTGGTGGATGCGGCGAGTGAGGAGGTTGGCAAGGAGGATGTAGGCGGTGAGGTCGTCGCCGTAGCGGCCGAACTCCAGGACGACGTGGTAGCCGCGGTCCAGGTAGTCAAGCAGCTGGACTACCGTCCCCTTGGCGGGGGCCTTCTCGACGATGAAGTCGAGGCGCTGGAGTCGCTGGAGGCGGCGCTGGAGGGTGCTGAGGGCGCTTTCGTTGACGTTGATGGTGTCGGCGAGGGTGGAGAAGTCGTCGCCGGTAACGTCAAGGAATTTTTGGAGCCAGTGACGCTGGCTGAAGTGGCGCTCCAGGGAGTGGGCGGCGTCGGCGGCGACGTCGGAGAGGTTCAGGGTCTCGCGCAACGCCTGGATGTCCTCGGGCTCAATCTCGTCGAAGCCGATGTTGACGACGAAGTCGGGGGAGAGGCCGCGGCGGCGGGAGCTTGCCTCGTCCAGCGTGAAGACGGCGACCTGGGAGGGGAAGAGCTGCTTGAGGCCCTTGACCGATGCGCCGTCCTCGCGGTAGCCGGCCCAGCCGTATTCGCTGTGCATGTCGAAGACCAGGTTGGTGGCCGCGCCGCTCTGGAGGATGCCGATGAGCAGGAGGCGGGTGAGGAAGGTCTTGCCCGTGCCGCTTTTGCCGAAGATGCCCGAGGAGCGCTGGACCAGTTTCTCCATGTCAAGGCAGACCTCGGTCTCCATGTCCAGGGGGGTGCCGATGACGAAGTGGCGGGCGTCCTCCTTGCCGAAGACGAGCTGGACGTCCCGCTCGGAGGCGGTGGAGACGCGGGAGAAGGGCGCGGGGACGGACTTGGCGGGCTGGGGCTGATCTTGGCCGGCGACGGCTAGGGCGAGCATGGGAGTGACCTGGAGGCTCCCGTAGACGCCGGCGCCGGTGACCACCTGGGCGATGAAGGGGTTGCTGACGTCGGGTGGCGAGGAGCGGTAGCGGGGGTCTACGGCCTCGAGGGAGACGTCGGTGACGACGCCGAAGTAGGTGAGCTGCGTCCCCTGGACGACGACGAAGGCGCCAACCTTGATGCTCTCCAGGGGGATCTCAGGTTCCAGGCGCACCTGAAGGCCCCGCTCTACGGAGCCGCCGACCACCATGCCGAGGGGTTGGCGCTGGGTGAAGGGTGTGGTCATGGGTTGCTCCTCTCTGGGCGCGCCCAGTAGGGGGTATTGTACCCCCTGCTGCGGTGAAGGTGTGGTAGGGGCGTAGCATGCTACGCCCCTACAGGTTTCAGACAGCGAGGTCTCGGGACACCCTCACCCCAACCCTCTCCCATCAAGGGAGAGGGTTGGGGCGTGCCACCGACAAGTCGAGTGTCTTCGACCTGTACCCACGTTTCGGGCGGTGGTTATAGGGTGGGCCGCTTTGGTGAGTTGCTGGCGTGGATCATGGGGCGATGCGCCGGAGGAGGGTGTTGAGGCGAGGGGGATTGCCACCCAAGAGGCGCGCAAGCTCGCGGCCTGCCGCCAGAAGGAAGGCCGGGGCGTCGGGGTGGGCGGGGGCCGCTGTTCGCAGGAGCGAGGCCACGGCCTCGTCGGTGGCGGGCGAAGGGACGGCCAAGAGGAGGGGAAGGAAATCGAAAGAGGCGGTGAAGGCCTGCACCTCCTCGGGCGGGCAGGTGTAGAGGAAGGCGTGAATCCTGGGCGGGTAGGGTGGGAGGTGTTGGAAGATGCTACCGCTATTGGTGTGGCCCACGGTCACAACGTCCAGGGTCGTCCGCAGGAGGCGGGCCAGCTGGGGGTGCTCGTCGTAGACCTGCTCCTCGGTGTCGGCTTTGACGCCGCGGGCGATGGACTTGCGACCGGGGTCGAGGCCCTGGGTGGCGATGCCGGTGAGGACGCCGTAGACCCCGTCCTCGTGGGGGCCCGCGCGGACGAGGGCGCCAAGGGGGGGTGCCTCGTACAGGCGGTAGCACTGGGCCACCAGGCGAGTGGTGGAGGCTTCGATGACCTCGGCGATGCGGTCAGGGGTGGTGGTGGTCATGGCTGGAGCCAGGGTAGCCTAAGAGGCTTCTCCCTGGCAAGCGGCGCGGAGGTAGGCGCTGCAATCTTGGAGCACAAGACAACGCGCGACCCATTTTCTCTAGCCACTCTCTGGTGGCGCATAAGAAGCACGAGAATAAAGGCTTACAACATTTGACAGACAATGCATGGCTCGGTCATGTATGTCCTGTAAGGCTTATTACAACGATTACAAAAGGGGTAATCCTATGGCCGAACTAGATGATGCTCTCCGTAACGAGCTGACCGTGGTCCAGTCGGAGATGATGGAGTTGGTCACGCAAGAAGAAGACACAAGGCGGGAATTTGCCGAACGCCTTCGAGAATTGAGTCAGCGCCAACAAGAACTACAAGCTCGTGAGCACCACATTAGGGCTCTATTGGGGATGAACAGCGACGTCCCTTCGACCAGTAGCGACCAAAGTCAACAGGGTCAGAGCGACCATGTGGCCTCTCCTTTTGTGAACGGCTCGCTATCCGATGAGGTGTATCGACTGTTGCAACAAGAAGGACAGGAGTATCACTACCGGGATCTGGTAGCAGCCTTGGCTCAGCGGAGCGTGCGGGTACCCGGGAAGAATCCAGCCATCAACCTAGCGGCCCATATCCATGACGATCCCCGCTTTGTACGGCCCAAGAGAGGCGTATATGGCCTAAGTGAATGGTATCCTCGAGGCATGCAAAGCATTGGCGCGAGAAAGCGAAGGCGGCACGCCCGAGTCAAACCAAAGGCATAGGCAATTCACAGCACATGTGGGAGGTTACAAATGACACAAGCCCCTCTCCCTGAAGTAGTAGAAATTCAGGAGCGTATTAGCCCGCGGATTCGTCGCTTACTGACGGGAAAAGTTCCGGAGCTTCGCGGAGGCCATCTTCGAGTTGGTAGACAACGCCTTCGATCAGTTTGATGGGCACCTGGGAGGAGATCATCTCGAAGTACGACTGGAGGCAACCAAAGATAAGGTAGTTGTTGAGGACACCGGTGGACGCGGAATGGGCATCCAAGAGCTGCGGCAATGGCTTCACTGGGGCGAGATCGATGCCCGGGCTGACGGTGGTGGCATCAGGGAGTATGGCCAAGGCGGCAAGGCGTCCACGGGCTACATCGGGAAGGCTTGGAGTGTGCAGTCCAAGTGATGGGACGAAGACGTGTTGTGGAACTTTGGGGATAATGACTGGATCGCCGAAGGCGAAGAACTCAAAACATACACAGCGAAGCAGGAGCAGGTCCCCGAAGACCTAAGAGGACGAGGGTTCTTCCGGATAACAATCACCAGATTAAACCCAAAAAATCAGAACCTACAAACATTGCATCACCAACTAAGCAATACCTACAAGGTATTACTGGAAGAAGGCCGGGCGGTCATCCGAATCAATGGAAAGGATGTAGAGCCCATCACCTTACCATTGTATGAGAGGATTCCCCGCTAGGAGTTCAGGGCCTCAGCGAAAAGCGGTCTTCGGCTAAGAGGATGGATAGGAGAACTCAAACGCGATGCCCACTCCAGGTCCACTATCCCGATACGGGGAGGGATGCGCCTCCTTAGAAACGGAAGGCTGGTTTGCGCCGAAGAGTTCTTTGGCCACCCCGGGCCGACCTATAAGCAATCTCTTGCTAGGCTAATCGGCGAAGTGGACATCCCAAGGCAGGTCAACATTCTTCCTAACAAGACGGATTTCGACAAAAGCTCCTCTCTGTGGGAGGAGGTTCGTGAGACCATGTACACGGTCCTGAAGCCACATATCCACAGACTGCTCGCCCAACCAGATGAAGTCATCGTATCCAAAGAGGAGAAGGCACGAGTTAAGCGCGTACGGGAGCTTATGATTGTCGCCCTAAAATAAATCGATTTGGAGCTTGGTGGTGGCTCTGGCGACGATCACCCAACTGCTGGAACTGTTGATAAACCTGGCCTGTCGCCAGGATCCCCTCGTGGACCACGCGGTTCCTATGGGCCTCGTTTGCGCGGGATGCCCCCATACGAGCTAACAGCCATTGACAACAGTAGACGCACCACCTGGGATCAAAGACCCAACGGTGAAGGCAAGAAAGAAGATGTCTTGCTTATCAACAAGTCGTTTCCCCTCTACGCCATAATGAAAGGCGACGAATTGGATATTGCAGAATCAGTGGCTCTTGCGCTGGCTCGACGCCCAGGGTTTGAAGACCGAACGGCAACCGAGTCGCTGGACGAGGTTGATGCAATCGTTACAGCCGTCTGCCGGCTTTGGGCGGCAGAGCATCGAAGGTAGCACCACTGCAGAAGCTGCGAGACGAGTGGGATTGTAGCACAGGGGCGAAACCTCGTCCCGATAGCATCGGGACGCCCCTACGGGCCCGGTTCGACCCTTCGGCTTCGCCCAGGGCAGGCAAGCTCGTCCTTCTTCCCGCTTGTGGGAACACCCTCACCCCAAGCCTCTCCCATCGAGGGAGAGGGGAGTGGGCGCGTGGGGTTAGGTGGCGCGGGCTGCGGAGGGGCTGGCCTCGGCAGAGATGCCCTTGAGGTACACCGATCTGGGGGTGGCGAGGGCTACGCTGAAGAGCATGACGCCCACGAAGAGCAGGCCCTGGGTCAGCAGTATGGGCACAGCACCGAACTCGCCTGCCAAGAAGCCGTTGGCAAGCCCCATGAGGGACATGACGCCGCCCAGGCTGAAGGTGTTGATGCTGGCAACACGTCCACGGAACTCGTCGGCAGCCAGGGACTGAGTAACGGTTTGGCCAAGGGTCATGAAGGCCGCCTGGGTGCCGCCCATGATGGCCGCCGCAGCTATCGCCGCTCCCATGGTGGGCATGAAGGCCAGCATGACCTGCCCCAACCCGCTGAACACCCCCATGAAGAGGTACAGACGTCCTCTCGTCAGAGAGCTCTCGATGCCGCCGATGAGGATGCTCCCTACGAAGGCGCCGGCGCCCACGGCCATCATGAGGGTGCCAAACCCCGTGACTCCCGCCTTAAGCTGGTGCGTGGCGAAGCCGGGGAGGAGGGTCTCAAAGGCCATGGTCAGGCCGCAGTGAAAGATGACCATTATGGTGATCATGCGGATGAGGGGCTGGCCCCCTACGTACTGTAACCCATCGACGAAGTTGCGGATAAAGCTGTCGCCCTTCTTTACTCCGCCCACCGAACGGGTCTTGATGCCCATGATCTGGACCAGGCCGATGGCGTAGAAGCCGGTGCAGAGGAAGAAGGCCGCGGGGGCGCCCAGGACGACCAGAAGCGGCGTCGCCAGGCCGGGCCCAATGAGCCGGGAGGCGTGTTGCGTGGCGGCGTTAAGGGACAGGGCGTTGAGGAGCTTGGCCGGGGGCACCAGGTTGGCGGCCAGGGCCTGGGAGGTGGGCATCTGGACGGCGCGGGCGACGCCGTTGACTAGCGAGAGGGCCACGATGTGCCATATCTCCAGGAACCCACTCAAGGCAAGAAGTGCTAAGGCCAGGTTGTGCAGGAGGTTGACGATGTAGGTCCACTGCAGGATGGTCTGGCGATTCACACGGTCGGCGAGGACGCCCGCGAAGGGGGGAATGAAGAAGAGGGGGCCCATGGCGGCAAAGGTGACGATGCCCACCCAAGCCGAGGAGCCCGTCTGCTCAAAGACGAGCCAGCCTCGGGCGACGATGAGGGCCCACGCAGCTGCCTGGGCTGCGAGGTTGGCCAGCCACATCTTGCGGAAGTCGCGGTACTCCAGCGCCGAGAGGTAGCGGTTGAATGTAGAGCGGCCTATTTGTGCGAGGTATGCCGTGACCATCCCCCTAACCTCCTTCCTGGAAGGAAGGGGGAAGTTTTAGATATGGGGGACACCCCCATACCCCCGGTCCTTCGGCTTCGCTCAGGGCAGGCTCCGGGGCCGCGCCCCCTCTGCGCTCCCCAGGCGTAGATGCAGAGATTTCCTCTGAGGTAGGGCGTGTCACCGATCCGTGATGCCGAATACGGCACAAGTCGCGTGTCTTTGACCCCGATGCGGGGATACGTGTCCGCCGACCAGTCGGGGTGCAATACCTACGGCCTGCACCCACGCTTGCACCCACGTCAGTCACCACCCAGTCTGTGTTGTTGATGGTGGGGGTGGGCCTGGAATGAGCACACGATAGTCCCTGGGTTCTGGCCCTGTCAAGGTGAAGCAGGGCGTGCGCTGCACCCACGTTCAGTAAGGTCTTTCGCCGCTGGGCCGGTACGTTGTCACCCTCACCTCAAACCCGCTTCTTGGAAGGGAGAGGGGGGTTAGGCGTAAGCAGGTTGCAGGGAAACGGTTTTTCGACCCTCGATAGATGCGGGGCCTTCGGCATCCCCCTACCCCCTTCCTGGCCAGGAAGGGGGTAGGAATTATATCTGGGGGATACCCCCAGACCCCCCCAGAGGGGCAAAGCCCCTCTGGACTCCCCTTTTTCATCAAGCTGGTAGGAGGCGAGGGTCAACATCGTTAGACCCAGCGGGTGCGCTTGGAGCGGGATTTCTGTGAGGTGGACTCGGGCAGGCTCTCTCCGGCCAGGGCCTCCTGGACAAGCTGCTGGAAGTAGTCGCGGGCGGCGCCGGTGACGACGGCCTGCTCGTGGGACTCGGAGAGGGCGACGGGGTAGCCCTCTCCCTTGCGAGCTTGCTCCAGGACCAGAGCATGGGCCAGGGCCAGACGCTGCGGATCGTTGGCGACCCAGGCGGGCACCTCCACCCGGCCCATCTCCTCGCCGACGTTGAGGTAGAAGAAGGAGACCTGGTGGGGGCCGTACCGCTCCTCCACGACGGAGGTGTGGTTGATGAACGCCTGGGAGCGCTCGCCCTCCTGCAGGTGAGCGGCGAAGAGGTCACGGTCCAGGAGGCCGTCCACGGGGTCGCAGCCACGCCGGCCGGGGGTGACCTGCTTGCAATGGAGGTCGCAGTTGGCGGGCTCGTAGGGGCAGTGGTGGAGTCGCAGGAGGTTGACGACGTCGCGGTTGCCGGGGAGGCTGATGTAGGCGGCGATGGCGGCGGGACGGGAAGCAGCCACCTGGCGCAAGCGGTCGAGGGCGGGCAGGAGGCCATCGTCCAGGATGCGGCGTTTCACGAAGTCGGGCTGGGCCTGGCCGGCCAGGCCCCACAGGATGAGGGAGCCGTCCACGAGCCCCAGGACGGGTTCATCGCCAGGGAGGGCTTCGAGGGCGTCGGCGAGGGCCTGGACCTCGGCGACGGTGCGGACGAGGCCCAGCAGGGGGCCTTCGACGTTGGAGCGGTTGAGCTGAGAGGCGGGATCGGCGAGAACGAGGTCATCGTCGGCGGCGTAGAGGGTAGGGTGGCTGGAGAGGCGGGCGTCCGGGTGGGGGCCGTAGGTGATCTGGCAGAGGCCGATGTTGATGAGGTAGCAGCGGGCCGGGCTGTGGCGGTCCACGTCTATGTGGGAGCCGTCCACGGCGATGACGGTGTAGGTTTGCGGCAGGGGCGGGGGGGTGACTGTTGCGGCCAAGCTGTCTCCTACGCCAGCCACGAGCCAGGTGACCTTGCTGGCCTGTCGCTTGGCCTCCAGTCGTGCGGCGTCGGCGACGGCGAGGGTGGCGAGGCCGGTCTGGAGGCGCGCGCGCCAGTCAACCTGGCGCTGTCGCAGGCGGGCGGCCATGGCCTGGACCTGGCCGGCGGTCTGGTGGAGGTCTAGGGACATTTTCTCTTCTCCCCTCGCGGGTGCTGACTTTCCCACCCGTCCCTTGCAGGGTGATAAAACCCCTTTCGACCCCCGATAGATACGGGGCTCCGATTGGCATACGGAGCCCCGACTGGTGAAGCGGGGCCTTCGGCATACCCCTGCCCCCATTCGCCTTCTGTGACATTATAGCCCCTAGGGAGCCCTTGGCAGCACCCCAGAACCGACCCAGCAGGACGCTCAGGATGGCCTTTCCCAGCAGGGAGCTGCCCAACAAGTGAGCGCCTGGCCCCCGAGCCACCAGGGGAGTAGAATTGGGGGGGCGTCAAAAAGACTCGTTGTTTGACGTTTCCACCTCTGCCTCTCCCAGTGCCAATGGTTGATTTGCTACAAGGGGGCGCCTCATTCCACGATGCCAGATGGAAGGCAAAGTCTTGCCTGACACCGATCTGCGGTTCCTAGCTATGGGCGGCTGATGCTGGGACAAGCCACAGAGAAGATAATGGCAGCAGCCCAAGTGTGGCCCACGGAATCCCCGATGGGGATAAGCGCAAGCCGTGCTCTGGATTTGACCCGACTGGCCCACGAAGTCGCTGCGTCCTGCAGCTTTCGTCTCGTTCCGCCTGTCTATTTCCGCCGAGGCAAAGGTGGCGACTGGGATCATGTTAATGGTCGCATTCGCATCGGGCGTGGTGAACTGCAAAGCGGCCAGGATCGCCTGTGGTATCTCCTAGCCCATGAATTAGCCCACGCCCAAGGGAATGGCAGGGAAGGTCATTCCAGGACGTTCTGGGTTCGGCTGGCAGAAGGACTAAAGCTGGCAGCACGCCTGGAGCTACTACGGTACGACTTCGGATACAGGGAGGGTGTGTTACGTGTCGCTGAAGAGTACGGTGTCCCGGAGGCGCCACGTCGCCAGAAGTTCCGGTTTTCAGTTGCAGATGTTGTGGAGGACCGTGATGGTAAACGATGGAAGGTGTCCCGAAGATTTCGATGGGCCGGAGTGCCGTACTATCGGCTAACGACTCGCGGATGGCGGTGGGTTAGCTCGGAAGAGGGCCTGCTCAATGCCATCCGGTAGGCTATTTGTGGAGAGATGGGTCGGTGTCAGTGGCGAGGCCTGAGGGCGTCTCTAACCAACTACATCTAGCCGCCCGGTATTCATCGGGTGGCCATCGCCTAGCGCCGGCGCAGGTGGGTGGCCATGTCCTGGATCTGGCTGGCTGTTTGGTGGCGGTCCAGGGACGTTTTCTCTTCTCCCCTCGCGGGGTAGCCCAACTGGCCCTTGCAGGGTGATAAAAACCCTTTCGACCATCCCCCTAGCCCCCTTCCTGGAAGGAAGGGCGAAGGATTAGCTATGGTGGACACCCCCATACCCCCGGCAGGGAACCTGGGTCTGGTGCGCACCGTTCACAAACTTTTCCGGTGCGGATTGGTCTCCCTCGCCGTCAAAACACTTAGCCTCATGCTACCACAGCCGGGAAAGGTAGATCAGGGCTGAGATCCAGGACCTTGACCGGTAGCGCCACGCACTAGCGCCGCCCTCACCCAAGGTACTGGCCTCGAACCTGGATCGGGTCGCCCAACCCTTGGAAGCTCTGGCTGCTCAGTGGCAGCATCCTAGGGTGATGCCTGAGCAGCAACGGGAGTTGGCGGAGGTCTTCCCTAACGGCGCCAAACAAACGGGATGCCGTTGGCCATGCCTGCGCAAGGTAGGGCTCAATTGGCCCAAACAAACGGACGTTTTTAGCGAAAGTATGGCATCGGCTGCTGCATGGTTTCGGTCCCGGCACCTGAAGGTTCCTTGCCCTGCTTGCGCCGAAAATCCGCCAGCGTTCCTATACGTTCCACTATGACGTTGACGGCCCCTTCCTTCCGTGAGACCCGTCCTGCAGCAAGCACAAAGGTCTCCCGTAGCGCGCTCCGGTACTGCTCATACACCCCTTCCCACAGGACCAGGGGGATCAGGCCCTCCTCGTCCTCCAAGGTCACAAAGTAGGTTTGTGCAGCCGAGTGCTGCAGCCGGACGACCATGCCGCCAACAAGCACGAAGGCCCCTTCCCCCAGAGAGTTTAGGCGCTCGCTGGTGACAAACCGTGGCCCCAACTCCTCCCGCAGTTCCTCGAAGAGGTGTCCGTCTGGGCTGAGGCCCATCAGGCGGTATTCGGCGAACATCCGCTCCCACCGCGTCTGCCGTGGCAGGTCCACCATGTCCTGCTCCGTGGGCATGGAGAGGATGGCTTGCTTACCCAAGGACTGGTAGCGCAGGCCGATCTCCCACAGTACCTCCCGCCGCTCCATGCCGAAGCCGTCCAGGGCGCCAGCCATTGCCAGACTCTCCAACTCCTCCCGTTGCAGCTTTGTCCTGGACATGAAGTCAGCAAGAGAGACGTAGGGACCACCGCGCTGGCGCTCTTCCAGGACCACCTGCGCGGTCTCTGGTCCGATGTTCTTCACAGCGTGCAGGCCGAGCCGAATGGCATCCCTTTCGATCTGGGCCTTCGCCTTGCTGCGGTTGATCTGGGGGTGCAGGAAAGAGATGCCATGCCGGGACGCATCTCCCCGGATCGTGTCCTCGCCCCAGAAGCCCATCGGCTGCGCGTTCAGGAGTCCCACGTAGAACTCCAGGGGGTGGTACCGTTTCAGCCAGGCCATCTGATAGGCCGTGATGCCGAAGGCCACGGCGTGGGCCTCGGGGAATTGGTAGCCCCCGTTGATCTTGCCGAAGATGCGCAGGGCCGTTGCCTCCGGCACGCCTCGCTGGGCTGCCCCGTCCCGAAACCGCTCCCAGTAGTGCTGGATTAGGGCCTCGTTGTTCTTCTTGGCGAAGGCTCGCCGCAGCAGGTCCCCGTCCCGCGCCGACATGCCCGCCACGTGGACGGCCAACTCCATCACCTGGTCTTGATAGAGGATGACCCCCAAGGTGCGCTCCAGGGCTGGCCGCTCCAGCGGGTGCTCATAGGTGACGGGCTCGATGCCCTGTCTCCGGTGGATGAAGTGGGTCACGCCGTCAACGGCTCCAACGCCGGGCCGCACACAGGCCACCTCGTAGGCCATGTCCATGAGGTTCCGGGGCCGGAGGCGCGGTAAGGTCTGCTGTTGGGCGGCGCTCTCGACCTGGAAGATGCCGATGGTGTCCGCCTCAGCAAGCATGTCGTACACCGCTGCATCCTCAAGGTCGATGCGGGAGAGGTCCAGGGCCTTGCCAGTCCGCCCTTCGATGAGGTGCACCGCCTCCTGCATCTGGGATAGGGTCCCCAGGGCCAGGAAGTCGATCTTAAGCATCCCCGCCTGGTCCACCGCGTCCTTGTCCCACTGCATGATGTACCGGCCCTCAATTGCCCCCGGCATGATGGGCACCACCTCGGTGAGGGGCTTGGTGGAGATGACCATCCCACCTGAGTGCTGCTGGAGGCCCCGGGGCAGGTCGGCCATCTGCGGCGCCAACTCCAGGAGCGTGCGCCAGGCAGGGGCGTCGGTGAGGTGTTTGAAGGCAGGCAGCCCCTCCATTTCCTCGCGGAGGTGACGCCCATCTCCCTGGTCAATGCGCTTGGCCAGCCCGTCGACCAGGTCTGGCGGGAGGGTTAGCGCCTTGCCGAGAGCGCGGATCACGCCCCGTGCCTGATACGTGGCGACGGCCCCAACCATTGCAGCGTGCTCCCAACCGTACCGCTCCTCAATGCGGAGGATGAGCTTCTCCCGTATATCGCGGGGGAAGTCCAAGTCGATGTCAGGGACTGAGGCCAGGTCCTCCGGCAAGAAGCGGTCCAGGCCCAGGTCGTACTCCAAGGGGTCGATATGGGAGAGGCCGACCAGGTAGCCCGCCAGCATCGCCACGGAGCTTCCACGCCCGCGACCGGGGGGATTCGCCTCCAGGGGCGTCTCGGCATCCCCGTGCCCCAACTCAATCATGACCTCCCGCGCCAGCTGGATGACCTCGTAGTAGAGCAAGAAGAAGCCCGCCAATCGATGCTTTCCTATCCGCTGGAACTCCTGGTCCAGCCGCTTCTGGACGCGCTCTGTGATGCGCCCGTACCTGCGCCACGCGGCCTCCTCGCAGATGTGGCGCAGGTAGGACAGCTCGCTGTACCCCTCCGGCACCGGATAGGCGGGGAACTGGTAGCTCATGTCACTGGTGACATCAAAGGTGCACCGTTCGGCGATCCGAAGGGTGTTCGCCAAGGCCTCCTCAGCGCCTCCAAAGAGCAGGGCCATCTCCTGAGCCGACTTCAGGTAGTGCTCGTTGTTGGCCCGCCGTTCCTTATGGCTCTCGGCCAGGCTCTTGAGGTGCTTCACTGCCACCAGCGTATCGTGCAGGCGATGGCGTTCTGGGATGTGGTAGTGGACGTTGTTGGTGGCCACCACGGGGACACCGAGTTGCTTCGCAAGGCCGTACAGCCTCCGGTTGCGCTGCCGGTCGCCGTACGCAAGGTTCTGGTTCAGCTCCACGAAGACGTTCTCCAAGCCGAACCAGTCCAGGTAGTGGCGAAGCTTAACCTCAGCCTCTCCCATCCGTCCTTCGGCTGCCAGGGCGGGAATGTGACCCCTGGGGCAGCCCGTCAGAACAATCAGGCCTTCGCCGTACTCCCCGAACCAGGCGGGGTTCACCGCCGGTGCGCGGCGGTCACCGCCCTTGACGTGGGCGTAGGAGAGGAGCTTGCAGAGGTTGGCGTAGCCTTTAGCAGTAGCGGCCAGAAGAGTGAGGTGCTGGCCACCCTGCAGGGTGGCCTCGACTCCAGTGATGGGGTGGACCCCTAGGCTCTTGGCGGTTTGTGCAAAGTCCAGGGCGATGGTGAGGTTGTCATGGTCCGTGAGGGCCAGAGCGGGGTAGCCAAGCTCTTTGGCCCGCAGGAGCAGCTCATGGGGCCAGCTCGCCCCCTCCTGGAACGAGTAGGCCGAATGGCAGTGGAGTTCGACGTAGGCCGTTGCCATAGCTCACACCCGCTGCCGGTACCAATGGAGGGTGAGCACATCCTGAAACACGGTCACCTGCTTCTCGTCTTCCAGCTGCGCGGTGTAGTACATGCGGTCCACCGGCTGCTCGGTCCACCACTCGTCCGGGCCAATGTGCCACCGGTCGGCGATCCGGGCGACACGATGCCACGTCTTCCCTAGACGCACCGTAAGGGGCTTGCCGTCAGGTCCAGCGCGCACCTGGGTCGGAACAGGGGCGTTTACGGGCCGAAGGGCACCAGCACGCCCCGTCGCTCGGGTATCCGTGACCACGGTTCCATCTCCTGGTACCGGTAGATTGGTGTCGGGGCGCCAAGGCGTGCACTGAGCTGACGGATGGACTCCGCAAGCTGCTCTTTGGCACGCACCTCTGTGAACAGGCTCGCTTGCTTCCCCGTGGCTCCCACCAGGCCTGCCAGCTCAACAGCCAGCCCGGTGACAGGGCCAGGGAGGGTCAGACTATCCAGGGCAGCTTTCACTGCATAGAGAGCACTGGCTTTGTCCCCGTAGGGTTCCCTCCCCGTCAGCCGCCGCTGCCACACCCCTGCGCCCAGCAGCCCGGCGGTCAACTCGACCACCCGTGCAGCCTTGCCTTGGAGTCCTTCATGCCGGTACGCCCTGCCGAGAAGCACATCCACTGCGAGGAGCACGGTTCCCAGACTCGTGGTGGGCTCTGAGAAGTCCAGCCGCTCCACCACCGTAGCGGCGTGAGGCCGTGGGAGAAGGGGACGGTTGTCCACGCCCTGCGCGAGCTGCCATGCCAGAGCGCCGTCTCTGCCAAACTGGGCTTGCAGGGGACCGAGAGGGCGGGACGCCAGGTGTCCCAGGGTATGGAGGCCAAACTGGTGCAGCCGCGCCTGCACTTCCCAGCGGATGGGTAAGAGGTCCACCGACACCGGCGCAAGGCAGCGCTGCACATCCTCTGACGCCAGCCGTGCCGCACCCGCATCGGCCTGCTGGGCGGCGACGTAGGCTGGAAACTTCCCCGACCCAACACCGAGCCTTGCTCCGTACTGGAGAGGCGCTGCCCCAAGGACTGCGCTGGCCGCCCGCGCGCTT
>SHYH01000036.1 GCA_009692865.1 Dehalococcoidia bacterium | reverse complement strand
CAGCCTGCTTCCAACGCTTATCGTTCGTAGTCTCATCTCCCCTGGGCCCAACAGCCCTCTCTCCGACGCCCTTAGCCGTCCTGAAAACCCTCTTGCTTTATAGGATATCCTAAATCGACAGACCCATCAAGACCAAGAGCAACGCCACCGCATGGGTAGGCGCTTGTCAGGTTTCACCTAGCAGGTTGTTGAAAACCCTCTTCGACCATCCCCCTTTCCCATTCCTGACATGGAAGGGGGTGGAGATTGTATTTGGGGGATACCCCCAGACCCCCACCAAAGGGGCTTCGCCCCTCTGGACTCCCCTTTTTCATCACCCTGCTAGACACCGGCCATCTCGACCTCGAAACCTGTTCCGCTGCCACAAGCCTCTTACAACCCGTTGAAGGATATAATCTCTCAAGGTACCATGCTCTCCCTTCGTCAAAACCGCTCTAGCCCAGGAGGCTCACCATGCCCCTCACCGTTCCCACCGACAGCATGACCGCCTTTGAGGCCGTGACCTGGTTCTTTAACCAGGGCGCAGCTCACCTCAACCTTCGCGACGAGACCATGGACCTCATGCGGCACTCCTGGCGCGAGCTCACGGTCTCGGTCCCCGTGCGCCTGGACAACGGCCAGTTGAAGGTGTTCGTCGGATACAGGGTGCAGCACAACGGCGCTCGGGGTCCCTACAAGGGGGGCGTCCGTTACCACCCCAACGCCGACCTGGACGAGGTGCGGGCACTGGCGTCCCTCATGACCTGGAAGACGGCCCTGGCCAACATCCCCTTCGGCGGCGCCAAGGGCGGCGTTGTGTGCGACCCCATGCAGTTGAGCAGCCCCGAACTCAACCGCCTCACGCGCCGCTACACCCAGAACATCGCCCACATCCTGGGCCCCAACCGGGACATCCCCGCCACCGACCTGGGCACCGACGGCCAAACCATGGCCTGGATGATGGACGCCTATGGCCAGCTTCACGGCTACACCCCCAGCATCGTGACCGGCAAGCCCGTGGAGCTGGGCGGCTCCTACGGGCGCGAGGCCGCTCCCGGACGAGGGCTCGTCTACTGCCTGGAGGAGTGGGCGAGCCTCACAGGCTATCGCCTCGCCGGGGCCAAGGTGGTCATCCAGGGGTTCGGCCAGGTGGGCTCCTGGGCAGCGAGGCTTATCGGCACGCTGGGGTGCGTCGTTATCGGCATCTCCGACGTTCGCAGAGGCATCTACAACCCTGCTGGGCTGGACATCCAGCGGGTCTTCGAGCACTCCCGGCGGGAGGGCTCTGTGATGGGCTTCCCTGGCGCTGACTCCGTCGGCGTCCAGGAGTTCCTGGAGCTTCCCTGCGACATCCTGGTCCCGGCCGCCGTGGAGAAGGTGATCCGCAGCGACAACGCTGGGCGCATCAAGGCCCGCATCGTTTTGGAGGCGGCTAACCACCCCACCACCCCCGCCGCCGACACTGCCTTGGCCGAGCGGGGGATCACGGTCGTGCCGGACATTCTGGTCAACGCTGGAGGCGTCATCGTCTCCTACTTCGAGTGGGCCCAGAACATCCAGGAGTTCCGTTGGGAGGAGGAAAGGGTCAACAAGGAGCTGGAGCGCATCATGAAACAAGCCACCCGTGAGGTGGTGGCCATGGCCCAGCAGGAGCGGATCACCCTGCGCCAGGCCGCCTTCGCCATCGGCATCCAGCGCGTGGCCCGGGCCATCGAGCTCCGGGGGTTCGTGTAAACGAACTCTCACGCGATGCTTCGGCTCTCGTATATGGTTACGTCATTCCTTCAATAACCAGAATTGTCAACGTAGTGCTTCTTATGATGGGTGCTCTCGTGTCGTTATAGGCCAGAAAATGGATAGAGCGCTGGCCTGTATCCAGGGAAAGGGTACGGTGCATGCTAAACGGCACATACACCTCTGATGGTGTTCCATTCCTTTGGTAGTCGTCCGCTTTCCCTGGATCGCCAGCGTTTGTCCCAATCCCCAGCTTAAGACTAGACGCATTATTTGCCCTGAAGTCGATAACACCAGATACGGTGACGATAACCTTCGAAGGCTTGCCAAGAGTCACAGGGATTGATAGGCAGCTTATCCACGTTTGGCCTACGACAGAGGTATCACAGCTCAACGAGCCAAGAGTAGTCTCATAGGTTGCCACGAGGGGACCAGGGCTTCCCTGGGATCCAGGGTCCCCCTTGGGTCCAGGAAGGCCAGAGCCCCCCTGGGGCCCAACGGACCCAGCGTCCCCCTTCTCACCCTTCGACCCCAAGGAGCCTTGGGGCCCCTGCCAGACCTTGCGGGCCAGGCTCCCCCTGCGGTCCAGAAAGACCAACGCTCCCTTGGGGCCCAACGGACCCAGCGTCCCCCTTCTCACCCTTCGACCCCAAGGAGCCTTGGGGCCCTGCCAGACCTTGCAGGCCCAGGTCGCCCTTCGGCCCAGAAGGCCCTGAGAGTTCAGTAGCCCTCTCAGACATGACGCGGTTGATCAAAAGAGATAAGCTCCCCCTCACTAGGCGTAGGCCCAGGATCTCCTCGGAGCCCCGTCAGACCTTGAGAGCCTTGGGGCCCACTGCACCCCACTAGCACCAAGGCCACAATGGCAAGTCCTAGAAGTGCTCTAAGCCGGGCCATCTTGCCTCTCATGAGAACTCGATATTTCAGGCGGTGCAGGAACCCTGCCCTCACTCCTTCACCTGCCGCTGGCCCCGAATCTCGCCCCAGGCCCGCGGCAGCAAGCCAAAGGCGCTCCTCCTCAAGCTCCCGTTGAACAGGAGCAGACCCAGGGCCAGCACCAGGTAGACGAAGGCGAAGTAGAACCGCACCTGGGGGTCGGGGAAGAGGAGTTGGATGATGAAGAGGACGAAAACCGCTAGGGCGCCCCTCCAGGAGAGACGCAGGGAGGCCAGGAGCACCACGGCAAAGAGGGACTGGCATGCCGTCAACCACACCTCGGTCTGCTGCCGAGCATCCAGCGGCAAGGCGGAAACAGAGCCGGCGCTGATGCTGTACACCACCGCCAGGGTGCCCACCAGCAGGCTCCACTGGTTAACCGAGGAGGAGATGAGTGTCCCCAGGGCCATGCCGCCGAACCCCCGAATCGCAAAGATGCTCGCGACAACGATCTCCGGCGCCTCCGAGGCCAGGGGGGCCAGCCACTGGACCAGTATGAATTCGTCAATGCCCAGTTGTTCGCCGCTCGCCACCAGCGACTCGGCAAAGGGCTCCGCCGACGCCAGGATGACAGCAGCGGAGAACAGGAGAAACCCCACCGTGAACAGTCGCCGGGGTGTCTTGCCCAGCAGGGCGATGACGGCCGCGGGGCCATAAAGGTGGGGCTCCTCCACACCGGCGCGAGAGGAAACCCACAGGTAGGCCACGAAAAGGGTCACCAGCACCGCGCTGTCCCACAGATTCAAGGATCCGCTGCCAAGCACCAAGGCCCGGGCCACGATGACAAAGGACCACACCGTGGCCAACAGCAGGAACCCCAACTCCACCGATTGTCGTTGCTCCAACACCACCACCTTGCCCCTGCCCCGCAGCCAAAAGACGACCACTACGAGGGACCAGCCGAGACCGATGAGGAGACGGTTAGCCCCCGTCATGTTGGCGGCGGCGTAGTGGGCGAACTGCGGATCCTCCGCCGCCTTCCATGTAAAGACCATGTCCACCGCATACTCCGGCAGGATGGCGATGAGGGCCAGGACGGCCACGGCCAGACTCGGTGGTATGTCCAGCTGGGCCACCTCGCAGGCCCAGGCCAGGAGGAAGGCAGCACCCAGGATGGCCACTCCGAAGATGAGAGCAACCAATGCGGCCGACTCAGTGAAGTGGGTGAACCGGAGGACGATGGCCGGCGCCGTGGTGGCGCCGGCCAGGGCAATAAGCAGCCAGTTCTTCATATGGTAGCTACTCGGCCATCCTTCCCTGCGAAATTCGACCCGCCCATCGTCAGGCTGGATGGGCTGCCTTGTCAAGAGGAGAAAGAGCCTCCTGGCGTAGAGGCAATGCATGGTTCGTCCCCATCTCTCTTACAGGCGTCCACACCCCTACGTTGGCCTAGCCCTCACCCCTACCCCTCCCAGCGGGAGAGGATGAAACCTACCCCTGGGCCCAACCTGAACGCTTGCCGTCAATCACTTCCCGCAGCGTGAGTCTAGGGCACGCCCTGGTGGTGAATGTGGAAATGGCGACGGTGGCCCGCGTGTCGGGTGACGGGCCGTCCCCCGATGAGCAGATGGAACAGCTCCGTCCCGGAGAGGCCGCTCACCCTCCGCACCTCCTTGAGGCCGGGACCAAACACCAGGGTCACTAGGCCTCGAAGCAAGCCGGACACGAGGAAGAGAGTAAGAATATGGGACCCCTGAAGAGCAGGAAGATGAGGCGCCACGTACCCGCCTACCAGTGCTCCAAGGCCCGCCGCCAGCCCGGAGCCCGCGTTGAAGTATCCCAAGTACCGGGTGCGATTGGCTGGCGCCGTAGCATCGAACAGATAGTTGAGGGAGCAGAGGCTAAAACCCGCCCAGGCCACCCCCGAAAAAGCCTGGACAACCCCTAGGTAGTAGACGTTAGGCGAGACCAGCCAAAGGAGAGGTATCAGCGGGATTATCGTGGATGCCCATACCAGCATCTTCCGGTTGCCTACCTTATCAGCGGCCCTTCCCCAGTGGGTAATGGCCCAAATCATCGCCACGGAGAAGACCGTGTCCAGGGCCGCGAAGGTGAGATAGCTCATCTTCAGCTCCCTGAGTTGATACACCGCAAAGTAGGGACTTGCTATGTTCACAGCAAACGTCATAGCGAACAGGAATGCCAGATAACGACCTAACGTCACGACAGGGATGGCCTTCTGGCCGGTGGTGGCGCTCCTCGGTGGTTCAACGGACTGATCTTGAGGCACTTCATAGAGCCGAGTCAGAAGAAGCGACGAGGCCATGCGCATGACTACGGCTGTTCCGAAGAGCAACCCGAAGCCCCACAGAGCCCCCCCTGCCAGGAAGTTGAGGAACACCCCCGCCGCAAGGAACGCGACAACCAAGGCGAGCGTTGACAGGCGGCCACGCATCGCGAAGTACCGTCCCCTGAGCCTCTCCGGCACCACCTCAGCCATCAGGCTTCCCCAGGCGGGGGACACCAGGGAGCCAAACACCGAGTACCCCGTTGTAAGAAGGATCAGCCACCAGGCCTTGCCCTCTATGTGGAGAAACCCCAAGGCCATGATGGGTAGGAACATGAGGCCTTGAGCCAGGGCAAAGGTGAAAATGACCGCTTTTCGGCTCTTCATCCGACGGACCAACTCCGCGTCCAGGAGCTGTACGAGGGAGGCCAGGAAACCGGGAACTGAAGCCAATAGGCCTATCTGAAGGCTATCGCTCCCCAAGGCAACGGCAAAGGCGATGAGGAAGTGATCGCCGAAGGCCAGGAAGGCCCCGTAGACCATCCCCTCCAGCGTTGAATAGCGCAGGGCCCGCTTGACCTGGTCTGCGGGTGGAAGGTGAGACGGTGACCCCAGAGCGACTTGCATAAGAGTTACCTTTGCGATAGATAACTGGAACGGTGAGTAAGAGATCAATAGGTTCGGCGCCCTCTTTAAGGCAAAACCTGTAGGGGCGTCCCGATAGCATCGGGACGCCCCTACCTCGGTCACTCTACCTGAGCGCGTGCCCTCAATCACCCAACGAAACGTGGGTCCAGAGCAGCACCCTGTCTAGCGGTTCTTGAAGACGGGGGCCCGCTTCTCCGCGAAAGCCTTGGGGCCCTCCAGAGAGTCCTCCATACCCCGCAGGTTGAACTCCAGGGCGCTAGTATAGGCCTGAGCCTCAGGGATGCTCATGTTCCAGCACCGGTACACCATCTCGTGGAAGTTCTGCAGGGACCGCGGCGCCATGCGGCACATGGTCCTGGCCCAATCAACGGCCTCCTCCATGAGATGCTCCTTGGGCACCACCTTGTTGACGAAGCCCATCTCATAGGCCCGTTTGGCGCTAATGCGGCGATCCCCCATGAGGACCACCTCCAGCGCGTGGCCCGTGTGCATGAGCCGAGGAAGCCAGGCCACGAAGCCCGCCCCCTGGTTCCAGCGGGCCTCGGCGATGTTCATCTCCGCGTGCTCGGCGGCGATGCGGAAGGTGGCGCTTTGAGCCTGGGACCAACCGCCGGCGATGGCAAAGCCATTGATGGCGGCAATGGTGGGCTTCCAGCAGTTCAGCTCAAAGCGGAGGTTGAGCCCGCGCGTCCGATTACGATACGGGGCGTCTCCGCCCTCCGCCTCAAGCTCGGCCCTGATCTTGAGGTCCTGGCCGGCAGAGAAGGCACGGTCACCGGCGCCGGTGATGATGGCCACCCGCTGCTTGTCGTCGCCGGCAAAGGTGGTCCAGGCGTCATTCCAACGGGCGGTCATGCCGGGGTCGCTGGAGTTCATCCGCTCGGGGCGGTTGATGGTGAAGATGGCGATACTTCCGTTGTCAGCGGTCTCGTACAGCAGCTCTTTATGGGGCCAACCAGGCCACGTTGTTCTAACGATAGGATCTGCCATAGCAACCACCTCCTGAGTAGAGTTGCCGCGAGGATGCTTCCCGCATCTACCAAGCGAGGCGTCTGAGTCATCCTGCGAGGCGGCCCCAGCATACCCTCCCTATTGGGTGAGGTCAAGGCCTTGCCGGAAGTGAATCCGACGATGAGGACGCCCTGGCCCATCCCGATGTATCGGGACTGGCGGGCTAGCGGTTCTTGAAATTTGGGGCCCGCTTTTCCGCAAATGCCTTGGGGCCCTCCAGGGAGTCCTCCATGCCCCGCAGGTTCATGCTCAGGTACGCCCCAAAGGAAGCGGACTCTTGGATACTCATGCCCACGGTGCGGTAGAGGGTCTCGTGGATGTTTCGGATGGCCCGGGGCGCCATGTGGCATATCGATCGGGCCCAATCCACCGCCTCCTCCACGCACTTCCCCTTGGGGACTACCTTGTTGACGAACCCCATCTCATAGGCCCGCTGAGCGCTGACCCGTCGGTCCGCCAGCATGGACACTTCCAGGGCGTGACCCATGAGAATGAACTTGGGGAGCGTGGCCGCGGGACCCGTTCCCTGGTTCCAACGGGCCTCGGCGACGTTCAACTCCGCGTGCTGGTCAGCAATGCGGAAGGTGCAGTTCATCGCGGTACCAAAGCCCCCGGCGATGGCGAAGCCGTTGATGGCGGCGATGGTGGGTTTCCAGCAGTTCAATCCCCAGCGCAGGTCGAAAGTGCGCCCCCGATTGCGGTAGGGGGCGTCGCCGCCCTCCATCTCCAGCTCGGCCCGGATCTTCAGGTCCTGGCCGGCGGAGAAGGCACGGTCACCGGCGCCGGTGACGATAGCCACCCACTGGTTGTCGTCGTCAGCAAATCTGGTCCAGGCATCGGAAAAGCGGACGCCCATGCCGGGGTCGCTGGCGTTCATCCGCTCCGGGCGGTTAATGGTAATCTTGGCTATCCTGCCTTCGTCACAGGTCTCATAGAGAAGCTCCTTATGGGGCCAGTCACGTACCGGGGTCCATACAATAGGCTCTGCCATAGCAACCACCTCCTGAGTAGAGTTGCCGCGAGGACGCTTTCCGCACCTACCAAACGATGCGTCTGGGTCATCCTGCGAGGCGGCCCCAGCATACCCTCCTCATTGGGAGAGGTCAAGGCCTTGCTGGGAGTGAATCCGACGATGAGGACGGCTTGGCCCTGCCCTCAACTGACCGCTCGCAGTCGTGTGAGTCCAGGTCTAACAAGCTGCAGAAAGAGGGGAGGCCAGAGGGGCTTCACCCCTCTGGCAGGGGTATGGGGGGATCCCCCAGATATGATTTCCACCCCCTTCCTGACCAGGAAGGGGGACAGGGGGATGGTCGAAAGGGTTTTTCACCACTCTGGCCCTAGCTGCTCACCACCTCAAAGGAGACCGCCTCCCGGATGCACATCCATGTCCGGTTGGTGTACGGGGGCGCCGCGGAGTCCACATGGGAAATAAAATTGCCAAGTTGGTACACCCCAGGGTCCAGTGAGATGAGGCCGGACAGGGTGGCCCGCCCAAAGGTGTCGATAGTCACCTCTCCGACCCTCCGGATGAGGCGTTTCTCCCCCGGAGGCCCGATGGAGAAGTAGACGTAGAACTTCCTATCGGCAGGCATATTCTCCATCTCTACAATGTAGTCAAACCCTTTGGTAGAGGCTAACGCATACCTGATCCTCCCCGTTTGGCCCGACCACTCCGACGCGAGGGGAGCGTTATCGTCCGCGCCAGGGAGCAGCGTGATGACCACTCGGCTGGCCAGCCTCAGGCTCTCCAGCTCCTGCCCCAGGCGGCTCACCTCCGCCCGAGTAGAAGACAGCTGTGGCTGCACCACGAGATACGCACCGACGACACCGACCATGAGGCCGATGACTACCAGCGCCAGACCCATGACCGCTTGTTTCTTCCTCATCATGCCCTCCTAACGAACTGTGGAAATGGGTGTTCAGAGGGGCGAAGCCCCTTTGGCAGAGGTCTTGGGGTGTCCCCCAGATACAATTCCTACCCCCTTTCTGGCCAGGAGGGGGGTAAGGGGAATCGTCGAAAAGATCTTTCAGCCCCCCGCTAACAAAAGTGCCGTCGCCACATCATGTGACAATGGCCAATTGCTGGACGACCACCCAGATATTGCCCTTACGATCCACCGTCACGGCGTTCGCCTCGTCGTTGTGCTTGGTGCCAAACTGGGACGTCGCTAGCACCTCCCCTTGCAGCCCGTACTTCCAAAGGAAGGCGTCCCATCCCCCCAGGTGTTTCTGGCCAGGAAGGGCCCCAAGGCTCAGGCCCACCACGAGGCAGTTCCCTGCCACATCAACGGCGGCGCCACGCGCCAGATCACTGGCGTCGGATCCCCACTGGCGGGTCCACATCTCCTCCCCATTTGGACCGTACTTGCGTAGGAAGACGTCCCCCTCCCCGAGGTCAACGTAGCCGGGGAAAGCGCCGTCGGTGTTGCCGGCCACGCAGGCATTGCCCTCCTGGTCCACAGCCACGGCCAGGGCTATATCCCACTCCGTTGTGCCGAACTGCCGGGTCCACAGCTCCACTCCCGCTGGGCTGTACTTGCGCAGAAAGGCGTCCACGCTTCCCCGGTTACCCTGGCCTCCAAGGTCTCCCTCCGTGCCGCCGACGACGTACACGTTCCCCTTTCCGTCCACAGCCAGGGCGTCGGACCTATCAAAGCCGCCAGTGCCAAACTGTCGTGTCCAAAGCTGATGTCCCTCGGTGTTGTACCTGCTGACAAAGGCATCCAAGCTCCCAGAGCTGGTCTGGCCCGGCAGGGCCCCCTCGGCTTGGCCCGCTATGGAGATGTTGCCCTCCGAGTCAATTGCCACCCCGTAGGCGCCGTCAAAATTGTCGGACCCGAACTCGCGGGTCCACACCTCAACCCCCGTAGGGCGGTACCTCTTCAGGTAAATGTCCCCATCGCCTGCGTTCACCTGGCCCGGCAGTGCGCCCCCGGTCCAGCCCGCTACGTAGACATCCCCGTCCTTGCCCAAGGCCACTCCCTCCGCCCCGTCCCGCGTCGCGATAGGAGCGCCGAACTGGCGGAACCACCCCGGCTCACCCTCGGTCGAGTACTTGCTGACATAGGCATCGCAGAGCCCATAGGCGTCGGGCCCCCTCAGTCCCGCCAAGTACACGGACCCATCCACCTCCACCGTTATGCCACGGGGAGTCCCTGTACCGGCCTGCCAACTCCCGCTGGGTCCGGGAGAGACGCTCCCGGGGAACATATAAACCCAGCTTTGGGGTTGGGCAGGCGGGGCCGGCGTCGGTATGGCGGTGGGTGTGGGTTCAGGCGTAGGCGTAGAGGTTGGGGAAAACGTGGGGGTTGGAGAAGGCGTCGGAGGAACGGGAGTCCTGGTAGGCTCAGCCACGCAGGCCATCGAAGTCCAGAGAGCGATAACAAGGAGTGAAAAAACAATCCCAACCTTCACGCACAACCCCCAAAACCAAGCCTTGGAAAGGCCCGCAAGGAACGACTCCGCGCATCACAGTGCCGCCTCATTGTATATACGATTGGAGAGAGGGAAAGGGTCTCTTGGAGGCTCTAAGGAAGCTAGCGGAAGGCGCCAGCGGGTTGACAGGGTTCTGGAGGGAAAGCCCTAAACAAGAAAACAGTCCACCGGCCCGAAAGACCACACCTACACTCGTCCGCCAAGAGATAGAGGGATCAGTGCGACGAGAGTGTTAGCCTCGCCTTTCGGGGTCCTGAGGGCGCGGTGCGGGCGTTGCGGCCTCCTCCTCTCCCGACGTGCTCTTCCGAAAGCCTCGGATGGCCTTGCCCAAGGAGCTGCCGATCTCTGGCAGCTTTCCCGCTCCAAAGATCACCAGGACGATGACCAGAATAATGACCAACTCTAGAGGACCCAATTTGAACGGCATGGCTCTTCACCTCCCTGCGGCAACCCTGGGGCCACCGATCTTGCCACAATCTCCATCATACCACAGAACCCAAGGACAGAAAATCGCGGGCCTCGCCCTTCGCGACTCGGTCCGGGCCTACTTGACCTTCTGATAGATGTCCGGCGCCTCTGCTCCCTCCACGACGATGGTGGCTAATGCCCCGCGCTCTATGCGCGCGATGGCATGGTCCACCAGGATGTAGGTCCCCGGGACATGGAGCTTGAACTCCACGATGGTCGCGCCGCCCGGTGGCACCAGGGTGGTCTGGACGTTATGAAGCGGCTCCGACGCTCCCTCTGGGTACACAGTGTCGCAGATCTCCCCGATGACGTGGAAGCTGGATGCTCGGTTGGGCCCGCCCACGCCGAAGTAGATGCGCACCGTCTCTCCCACCTTGGCTCGCAGTGTGTTGTCCCCTGTGAGAAATCCCACAGCCCCGTTGAACACCACGTACTCCGGTTGCTCCCCCTGCATCTTCTCCCGCGAATAGGCCTGCAACCCCTTCTCGCCCAGCTTGCCCTGGGCCACCTGCCGTAGCGTGGGTGCAGGGTGAACCCTGCCGCTCTTGGAACACCTCTGTAACCTTTGTAACCACTGTAAACAGCCGGGGCTCCCCTGTCCCTCCGAACGGGTAATCAGCGGGTGGTTTTCGGAGGAAGGCAGGCGCAGCGAGGCTACTCGAAGAGGAACCAGCGACGCCTTGGCTGGTCCGCATACCGCAGCCCAAACCTCCGTATGGCCGCCTCGTGGATCAAGGAGGCCGCCTCCTCCGGGGAGTCGGTCACAATGAGCCGGTCAAAATCAGCGGCGTCAATGGTCCTCTGGGCCACAAGCGTGTCCCGCATGAAGTCAATCAGCGGCCCCCAGAACTCGGACCCCAGCAGCACCACAGGGAAGTCTCGAATCTTGCCAGTCTGGATCAGAGTGACCGCTTCGAAGATTTCGTCCAAGGTGCCGAACCCTCCCGGCAGCGCTATGAACGCATAGGAGTACTTGATAAGCATCAGCTTGCGAACGAAGAAGTAGCCACACTCGATGTACCGGTCCAGGTACGGGTTGGGGGCCTGCTCCACCTGCAGGTGGATGCCGCATCCCACCGAACGGCCGCCCGCCTCCCGTGCGCCACGATTGGCCGCCTCCATGATGCCCGGCCCGCCGCCGGTCATCACCGTGAACCCGCCTCTTGCCAACTCTCTGCCCGCACGGCGCGCAAGATCATAATATGGGTGGGCCTCGGCGATCCGAGCCGAGCCGAACACCGTGACGCACGGCCCCAAGAAGTGGAACGCCCGAAAGCCACGGATCATGCTAAAGAAGACGCGGATGGCCTGCATCAGCCCGAAGGGGCGTGGCTCCGGGCCCTCCAGGAAGCGACGATCCCAGCGGTCTGCAGTAGGAATCACTCCCGACCGACCCTTGCCCATGACTACCCCCCTCTGGGGTGAGAGTTCCGACAGGCTGGTGGGTCCAGTCCCGACTCATCGGGATTGTCCGTGGTGAACCCGGTCAGACATAGCGGCCCAACCAGGTCCCCCCCACCACGTGGATGTGCCCGTGCTCCTGGCTCTGGAGAGCCTGCCCGCCGAAATTGGCCAGGACGCGAAACCCCTCTGGGCAGTGCTTGTTGCCCATCTCCACGGCGACACGTCCCGCCTTGGACAGCAGCGCATCGCCCCAGAACTCCTGCTGCGTGTAGTGGCGTTTGGGCACCACCAAAAGCATCACGGGGACCCACCGCAAGCGGTTGTCGAAGACGATGATCTCCTCGTCTTCGTAGCGAATGGTCGCCGGAGACTCCTTCGCCACGATGTCGCAAAAGACACAATATGGCTTGCGAGCTTCCAAGGAAAGGCTCCTTCGCTAAGAAAGTCGTTCCCGTAGGGCCGTGACACAACCAACCCTACGGCGATGCGGTCGGCCAGCTATGCTACACGAACGAAGATTGCAACACCAGCACCTAGTACTCCCTTGCGAAAAAGCGCGGTATGACAAGCCGCTCATGGTGAGCTTGTCGAACCACGACACGCTCAGGGTGAGCGGGTCTGGGACGAACCTGGTGTACGCGGACTTGCGCAACCTAGCACTAGGGGGAGGGGCGTCGCCCGGGTGGGCGAGGCCGAGAAGCCCCCTTCGCCTGGTCCCGGTAGTCGGGCGCGTCCAGAGTCACCACGTTCACCATGGGGTCCTTCAGCCGCGACCACACCGGGTCCTTGGAGTCGTCCCTCAGCCCTCGAGCGGTGATCACCGTGGGAAGGCGGGCGTTATGCCGGTGCACGACGATCTGGTACAGCTTCTCCACGGCCCACGGACTTGTGCGCTGGGCCCCCAGGTCGTCCAGGATCAGGAGGGGCACACTCTTCACCCACTCGAAGAGGCGGTCGTAGGCCACCGGGCTGTCCGGGCTGAAGGTGAACCGCAGGTGGTCCAGGAGGTCCGGAACAAAGGTGAAGGCCACCGGGTCACCTGCCTTGAGCCGTTCCCCGGCGATGGCCACGGCCAAGTGGGTCTTGCCCACCCCGGTCTCTCCCAGGAACACCAGCCACCCCTCCGGCGCCTCGGCAAAGTGACGGGCGCTCGTGAGGGCATAAGTCAAGCTATCCCGCTGCTCCTGGGACACTGGCTTGCCACCGTTCCCCCTGGGATAGAAGTTGGCGAAAGTCATCCGATCCAGGAGCTGGGGCTCCGGCCGGCCCATATCCTCTAGTGGCGCAGCAGGCCCGTGCCGAAGAGGCAACACCCGCGCCAGGCCCTGGTCCGTCAGGCGGCTGCGCAGGCGGTCGTCTAGGCGCTCCAGGGGCACGCTCAAGACTACAACGGTAGGAAGCCGGGCGTTGTACCGATGGTTGAGGATCTGGTACAGCTTCTCCTCGGCCCACGGGGTGCCGCTGTGGACACCCAGGTCGTCCAATACCAGGAGAGAGGCGTTGCGCACCTGGTCAAACAGTTCGTCGTAGGGCACCTCGCTGGTCGGGGCAAAGGTCGCCCGCAGGTGGTCCAGCAGGTCGGGGACCGTCATGAAAAAGGCGGGATGCCCCAGAGCCAGCGCCCGGTTGGCCAGGGCCGCCGCCAGGTGGGTCTTGCCGCACCCGCTGGGCCCCGTCAGCACCAAGAAACCCTGGGGCTCCTCGGCGAAGTGCAGGGCGGCCTCGTAGGCCTCCTGGAACAAGCGGCGGCTCTGAGCGTCCTCGCCCCTCCCCTCGGGGCGCAGGCTCTCAAAGGTGAGGCGCGTCAGGGGGCCCAGGTTGCTATACCGCTGCAGGTGGCGCAGCCGCGACGCCCCGATCTCCTCCTGGCAGGTGCAGGGCACCGCTTTGCCAAATCCGGGATCCCCCAGGGGGGCCGGACTGCGGACCCACCCTCGGCCGCCACAGATGGGACAAGGGGGCGCGGAGGCCTCGGCTGGGCTAGGCTCTTCGCCCGAGCCCGTACCGCCGGATGTACTCCTTGGCCCCAATCTCCTTAGGACGTCGCCCAGGCTCTCCATCTTCTTTCCCCTCTTGGGCCCACCGCTCCAGGATGCGAGCGATGTACCTCCAACTGCGCTTGTTAGAGCGCACCGCCTCCTGAAAGGCCTCCCGGACCCACGTCTCGGGGTACGTCGCCTCCGCCTCCTTCAATTCTTCGGCGATGAGAGGCGTCAGCAGACCGATATTCTCCTCGTAAAGCTGAAAGATGTTGGCTCGCCGATCCGGGCCTGAAGCCGGAGCGCCCATCGTCCCGACTGAGGTCGGGACCGGCGCTTCCACCCCTCCCACGGCCCCAACCCGCTCCCTGTTCTGGGGCGTGTTCAAAAACACGCCTCGGTCCCCTCCCAGCCCGCGGGGCGCCACCAAAAAAACACCCCGCTCTTCCAGCCTGACCAACACCCGCTGCAGACCCTCGGCCACCGGCGCGCCACCTTCCCCAAGAGCTGCCGCAACGACGGGGTCTTCCAGGAGCTCCTGGACGGTGACGCAGCGAAGCACGCCCTTCTTCCCATGTAAATGCCAGAAAATGCGCAGCGCGCACTTCAGCTCCGCCAGATCATCAATGCTCTGCAGAAGGACCCCCAGGAAGGGGCTCGGCACCGGGGTGTAGTCCATGCGGGCGGGAAAGCCTGTCGGCGTCGACACTAGCGCCTGCTCCTGTAAATC
>SHYH01000035.1 GCA_009692865.1 Dehalococcoidia bacterium | reverse complement strand
TATAACCCAGAACTTCTGGCCCTGTCAAGGGCCTTTGCTCGTCGAGCCAAAGAGGCCCGTCACCCTCTCTCCCTTCGATCCCGAGCACGGAGCGCCTGGAGGACAAAGGGGTTGGTGGCTCGCTCCTGGCGGATGGTGGTCTCCAACTCGTGGCCAGGGAGGACTATGGTGTCGTCGGGCAGAGCCAGGAGCTTGGTGACGATGCTGTCCATGATCCGCTGGAAGCCGTCAGGCGTGGAGTCCGTTCTCCCGATGGAGCCCCGGAAGAGGGTGTCTCCGCTAAAGAGGAGCCCGTTAACGTAGTAGCTGATGCTGCCGGGGGTGTGGCCCGGGGTGTGGATGACCTTCAGGTCCAGGCCCGCCACGCCGACGGTGTCCCCTTCGGTGACAAATCCCGTAGGTTGGGGGGGTAGGTCTCCCAGGCGTCCCTGGAGGGACAGCTGGCGGACCCCCTGCTCCAGCACGGCTACCTCTGCGCTGTGGAGGAGGAAGGGCGCCTTCGTCTCCTCCTGGATGCCGCGGACCCCCAGGATGTGGTCGATGTGGGCGTGGGAGTTGGCGATGAGCTTAACGTGAACTCCCATGTCCTTGGCCAGCTGCAGCACGCGCTCCGGCTCGTCTCCGGGGTCAATCACAATGGCCTCCTTGGTTTTGGGAGAGGCCACAATGTAGCAGTTCTCCATGAAGACGCCGACGACGATGCCGCG
Organism: Dehalococcoidia bacterium; assembly: GCA_009692865.1. GTDB lineage: Bacteria > Chloroflexota > Dehalococcoidia > Lucifugimonadales > SHYH01. The sequence continues at coordinate 13,882 of SHYH01000035.1, read as the reverse complement.
GACTTCCATCTCGTTGATCATCGGCATTGGCTTCCTCCCGTCGGATGCAGGATTGAGACTTTTGTTCGGCCCCTCATGAGGTCGGGAAGCGGGCCAGCCTTGCCCAGGGCCATTGTCTGGCCAGGGCAACGGCGGTGTCAAGGCAGGGCAGAGGCAGGGGGAACCCTTCGCACCTAATAGTCACCGCAGGCCAGAATCTACGGATCGTAGCGTGGGTCCAGGGCTCGCCCTGGTTCGTAACAGAAATGTTACAAATCGGTGCGCCACGGAACCATTTCGCCTGGTAGAATTCCCCACAGTCTATGGAGCCCCAAGAGAGGGGGAGAGTATGCCCATCGATACGGGAGATACGGCGTGGGTGCTGGCGTCCTCGGCGCTGGTGCTGCTGATGACCCCTGGCCTCGCCTTCTTCTACGGCGGCCTGGCCCGGGCCAAGAACGCCAACGCCACCATCATGCACAGCCTCATGTGCATCGGCATTGTGAGTGTGACCTGGGTCTTGTGGGGGTACAGCCTCGCCTTTGGCCCAGACTGGGGTGGCATGGGGTTCATCGGAACCCTGGAGTGGTTTGGCCTTAATGGGGTGAGCGCCGACGTTGCCCATTCAGGCTATGCTGCCACGATTCCGCACCAGGCCTACATGATCTTCCAGGCCATGTTCGCCATCATCACCCCGGCCCTGATCACGGGCGCCTTTGCTGAGCGGATGAAGTTCAGCACCTTTGTGGTCTTCGTTGTCCTGTGGTCCACCTTCGTCTACGCGCCCGTGGCTCACTGGGTGTGGGCAATGGATGAAAATGCAAGCGCTATCGGCTGGCTGGGGAAGATGGGGGCTCTGGACTTCGCCGGTGGCACCGTGGTCCACATCAACTCCGGCATCGCCGCCTTGGCCGCCGCCCTCATCTTCGGACGACGCCTGGGCTTTGGGAAGGAGCCCATGGAGCCCCATAACATTCCCTTTGTGGTCCTGGGAGCGGGGCTCCTCTGGTTCGGGTGGTTTGGGTTCAACGCCGGGAGCGCTGTAGCGGCTGGCGGAAGGGCCACTAACGCCTTCGTGGTGACCAACACCGCGGCGGCGGCCGCTGCCCTGACCTGGGTGGCCATGTCTTGGATCCTCGCCCGCAAACCCAGTGTCGTAGGCGCGGCCTCGGGCGCGGTGGCGGGACTGGTGGCCATTACACCCGCGTCCGGCTTTGTGGGTGTTATCCCGTCCATCATCATCGGCATTGGGGCTGGCGTGTTCTGTTACGTGGCCGTCCAGGCGCTGATTAAGATGAAAGTGGACGATTCCTTGGGGGTTTGGGGGGTTCACGGCATCGGCGGCACCTGGGGTGCCGTGGCTACGGGGCTTTTTGTGGGCGTTGGCTACTGGAGCCTCGCCGAGGGGGTCAGCCGTGGCGAGCAGGTCATGAAACAGGTGGTTGCGACCGGAGTTGTCTGGGTGTGGTCCTTCGTCGTGACCGCTCTTATCCTGCTGGTTTTGAAGTATACTATGGGGCTGCGAGTGTCTGAGAAGGAGGAGGAGGAGGGTTTGGACGTTTCGCAGCACTCGGAACCGGCTTACCGGCTCTAGCCCGGAGGAGATGAAGGGAGAACCATGAAGAAAATCGAGGCAATCATTCGCCCGGAGCGGCTGACGGCGGTCAAGGATGCCCTGTCTGAGGTGGGGTTCAGCGGCCTCAACGCGGTCCAGGTCATGGGCCGTGGTGTGCAGCGGGGCATCGTTCACCGTGGCAGGGGGGGTGGGACGGTGGTGGTGGATATGCTTCCCAAGACTAAGGTGGAGTTGGTGGTCCGGGACGAGGATTTGGAGAAGGCCATCGACGTCATCATCGAGGCGGCGCGCACCGGGGAGGTCGGCGATGGCAAGATTTTCATCAGCGACGTGCGCGAGGTGATTCGCGTGAGGACGGGGGAGCGGGGTGTGTCGGCCATCTAGCAGGCTGCAGGAAATGGGATGTCCCGATTCATCGGGACATCCCCCACTGGCCATAGCTGGCGCAAGTTCAACGGCGAACGACTTTACTGAGGGTGGGTGCGGGCCGTAGGCACTCGACTTGTGACGCATTCGGCATCACGGATCGGTGGCACGCTTTGCCTACCCATTTCCTGTCCAGGAAGGGGGTAGGCAAGGGCCGAAGGACCCAAGGCCCCGTTACACCAGTCGGGGCTCCGTATGCCAATCGGAGCCCCGCATCTATCGGGGGTCGAAAGGGTTTTGCAGCGTTCTGCTAAGGAAATCATAAAGAGGGAACAGGGAGGTTAGACGATGGTTTCTAGCAAGCGGTATCCGGCGCCACCGAAGACGGCGGCGGAGCTGATGCGGTACCTGCAGGTCCAGGAGATCCCCATAGTGGACCTGCGGTTCATGGACCTTCCAGGCACCATGCAACACTTCTCCCTCCCGACCAATGAGCTCACTCAGCGGGTCTTCGACTGGGGCACGGGATTCGACGGCTCCAGCATCCGTGGCTTCCAGACCATTGATGTGAGCGACATGCTGGTGGTGCCTGACCCCGCGTCGGCTTACGTGGACCCGTGTCTGGAGATTCCCACCCTGGCCATCATGTGCGACGTGCGGGACCCCGTCACAGAACAGTGGTACAGCCGGGACCCCCGTTACATCGCTCGAAAGGCGGAGGCATTCCTGAAGCAGTCGGGCATCGCCGACACCAGCTATTGGGGCCCTGAGCTGGAGTTCTTCATCTTTGATGGCATCAGCTTTCACCAGGACACCAACTCGGCCTCCTACCACGTCGAGTCCGAAGAGGGTATCTGGAACTCGGGGCGGCGGGACGGAACTCCTAACCTGGGGTACAAGGTACGGAACAAAGAGGGGTATTTCCCCGTACCGCCGACTGACTCCCAACAGGACCTGCGCTCTGAGATGATCATCAAGATGATGGGAGCCGGCCTGCGCATTGAAAAGCATCACCATGAGGTGGCCACGGCGGGCCAGGGGGAGATAGGGCTCCGCTACGACACCCTGCTCAAGCAGGCCGACGGCGTCCAGATTTATAAGTACGTCGTCAAGAACGTGGCGCGGGCCCACGGGAAGGCAGCCACCTTCATGCCCAAACCCCTCTTTGGGGACAACGGCACCGGCATGCACACCCACCAGAGCCTCTGGAAGGACGGGTCCACCCTGTTCTACGACGCTAAAGGGTATGCTAAGTTCAGCCAGTTGGGCCTCTGGTATATTGGAGGGCTGCTGAAACACTCTCCCGCCCTCCTGGGCCTGGTGGCCCCAACCACCAACTCTTATCGTCGCCTGGTCCCCGGCTATGAGGCGCCCGTGAACCTGGCCTACTCCCAGCGCAACCGTAGCGCCAGCGCCAAGATCCCTGTCTATGAGTTGACGCCGGAGTCCCGGCGCGTGGAGTACAGGGTGCCCGATCCCACGTGCAACGCCTACCTGGCCTTCGCCGCCATGCTCATGGCGGGGATCGACGGTATCATCAACCACATCGACCCAGGGGCGCCGGTGGACAAGGACATCTACGAGCTTTCTCCCGAGGAGGCGGCCAAGATTCCCCAGGTGCCCGGTAGCCTTCAGGAGAGCCTCGACGCCCTGGAAAAGGACCACGAGTTCCTGCTCAGGGGTGGAGTCTTCACGCCGGACGTCATCGAGAACTGGCTCACCTACAAGCGGAAGAAGGAGCTGGACGAGGTGCGGATTCGCCCTCACCCCTACGAGTTCCACCTCTACTTCGACGCGTAGCCATTGCCTAAGGCAGAAGCGAATCAAGAGACACCTTCCCAGCCAAGGGGAGGTGTCTCTGACTTTGGGAGAGCCCTGCCCCTTGACTTTAGGATAGGCTCCTTGCTACCATGCAGACACGCCTTCGGGAGTCCGACACGCCCAAAATAAAGGAGCGAGCATGATTGAGTCCAAAGTCGCCTTGGTTACCCTGACGCCCCTGGCCGTTGACAAGCTGAAGGCCGTTATGGAGGAGCAGGGGGAGACGGACTCGGCCCTTAGGTTGCTTCTGGTGCCTATGGGGCAGGGGGTCCAGTACATGCTGTCCCTCGACAAAGAGGTTACTGAGGACGACATCACCATCCATCAGGATGGAGTCCGTGTCCTGGTGGACCGGGACAGCGCCCCGCTGTTGGAGGGCACCACCATTGACTACCATGAGGACCTGATGCGGTCGGGGTTCGTCATTGACAACCCCAACATCGCGAAGAGCGGTTGCGCCTGCGGCGGCAACTGCAGCTGTGGCGCCGGCCACTAGGCCTTCCACGCTAGGTAGTTTCATTGTACCTGACCGGGCCCCCTCTCTGGGGGCCTGGGTGTTTTAAGCCCCTGTCGCCGCGCCTCCTCTCGTTGACACTCCCAGGAAGCCTCACTACAATGGGTTGAGCCGTAGGGCCTTACAGGAAGGGGTGGAGCAGGTGAATCTGGAACAGCTCCTTATCCAGTATATAGCAGGCGTAAAAGATAAAGAGAACTCGCAGAGCGAGCTGTCTCGCTTCATTCGCTGGTGTGGTCGGCAGCGGGAGGTGGAGAGCCTGGAGGCCAACGAGGTTGCGGCGTATGCCCAGTTCGCCGCAGGCGCCAGTGCCGATGGGCAACGACATCTGGAACCTGTTCGAGGCCTCCTCGCGTTCGCCTACAAAGAGGGGATCCTCAGCCGGAACCTGGTCTCCAACGTTCGGGTTTCCCGGGGCCGAGGCCGGCGCAAAGAAGCCGTCAAAAGCGCACAAACTCAAGAGGTTACCCTGACCCCTGAAGGGCTGAAGCAGGTGCAGGAGCGACTGGCCTTCCTTCGAGAGGAGCGCCTTCGGACCATCGAGGACATTCGGAAGGCTGCGGCGGACAAAGATTTCCGGGAGAACGCCCCGCTGGATGCGGCCAGAGAGCGGATGGGCCACTTGGACTCCCGCATTCGGGAACTTGAGTCGTTACAGCGCGTGGCGACCCAAGCTCGCCCCAAGGAGGCGCCCAGGGAGATGAGCATCGCAGCCCTGGGAAGGCGAGTGGTTGTGCGCAACGTGGCCACAGGGTTGCAGCAGAGCTACCAGTTGGTGGCTGCTCCCGAGGCCAACCCCATGGGCGGGAAGCTGTCCATCACCTCTCCGGTAGGAAAGGCACTGTTGAATCGCAGGGTGGGGGAGGAGGTAAGCGTGCCCACTCCCCGTGGCACCGAGGCCTTCTTCATTGTAGAGGTCCAGCAGTGAGCAGGGCTGTCCTTGGCGATAGCGCTTAGGAGACTGGGCGTAGAGCGCAGATACCCGCAGGGGTTGACAGTTCCTCAGGGGTGGTATCTAATACACGGGGCGCTTTCCAAGGTGAAGTGGCCCCGTGGAGATGTCTACAGAACGGGTGAGGAGGTGAACCATTGCACGCCTTCGAGTACGTGGTGCCCAAGACTGTTAGAGAGGCCGTGAAGTCCCTGGAAGAGAAGGGGGACCAGGCCCGTCCCATAGCAGGCGGGACCGACATCATCGTGCAGATGCGAGTTGGCCGGCGGCGGCCCATTCGCGTGGTGGATGTCAAGCAGATCCCCGACCTGAACGAGCTTTCCATTGGCCCCAGGGCGGGGCTTCGCTTGGGCGCGGCGGTGCCCTGCTACCGGGTCTACCAGAACCAGGCCGTTGCCGAGGCCTATCCGGGGCTCATCGACGCCGCCTCCATGATTGGAAGCATCCAGATTCAGGGCAGGGCCAGCGTTGGGGGTAACCTGTGCAATGCCGCCCCCAGCGGCGACTGTATTCCCGCACTCATCGTTCTCAACGCCACGGCGGTCATCGCCGGGCCCAACGGCACGCGCGAGCTTCCCGTAGAGGAGTTTTGCATCGGCCCCGGCCGTAACGCTCTTCAGCCTGGGGAGCTGCTGGTCTCCCTGCGCCTGCCGCTACCCCGCCGAAAGTCGGGAGCCCACTACCTGCGCTTCATACCCCGCAACGAAATGGACATCGCCGTGGTCGGCGTGGGCGCATCGGTGACTCTGGACGGGCGGGGCGAGCATTTCACCACGGCCCGCGTGTCCCTGGCCTCGGTTGCCCCCACTCCCCTGCTGGTCACCGGGGTGGAGGAGCTGGTGGCTGGACAGCCCCTGACCGAGGAGGTCTTTGAACGCGTGGCGGAGTTGGCCCGGCGACAGGCCCGCCCCATCTCCGATATGCGAGGGACCATCGAGCAGCGGCGCCATCTGGTGGGGGTCTTGACCAAGCGCGCTTTGCGCACCGCCATTCAACGAGCCAGGGAGGCGTAGATGACTACCCAGAAGACGATTGTTCATATAACGATCAACGGTGATGAGACTGACCTGCTCTGCGAGCCGCGCCAGAGCCTCCTGGAGGTGGTGAGGGACGTCCTGGGCCTTACGGGCTCCAAGGAGGGCTGCGGAGACGGCAATTGCGGCGCTTGCACCATGCTCGTGGATGGCCGCATCGTCGACTCCTGCCTGGTGTTGGCGGTCGAGGTGAATGGCAGCACCATCACCACCGTGGAGGGCTTGGCCACCCCTGCGGGGCTTCACCCTCTCCAGCAGGTTTTCCTGGAGGAGGCCGCCCTCCAGTGTGGCATCTGCACCCCAGGGTTCCTGATAGCGGCCAAGGCGCTCCTGGACCAGGAGCCCCATCCTTCGGAGCACCGGGTGCGCCACTGGCTGGCGGGGAACCTCTGCCGTTGTACCGGCTACGACAAGATCATAAGAGCGGTCCTCAAGGCGGCCGACGTGATGGCTCCCTCCCAGGCCCACCACCACTAGGAGGCTTGTGGAGGATCTTCACAGAATGGGTGAGAGGCGATGGCTGTAGTGTTCATTCCCGCCTCCATGCGCACCCTGACGAAGGGCCTGGACAGGGTTACCGTCCAAGGCAGCAGCCTCAGGCAGATCGTGAACAACCTGGAGGCGGCCTATCCTGGCATGGGTGCCCGGATTGTCGTCGATGGCCAGGTACGGCCGGAGATAGCCGTCGCCATTGACGGAGACACCTGCGAGGAGGGCGCCCTCCTGGAGCCGGTGAAGGAGGAAAGCGAGGTCCACTTCCTCCCCTCCATTGCCGGTGGTAGCTGAGGCATCCCGATAGTGGCGATGCATGCATAGGGGCATCCCGATTGCTTCGGGATGCCCCTAGTGCTTTTGCGCGGCCTTTCGCTTCTTGACACGACCCCTCCCCTTTGATCACACTGGGGCTGTCGCTGTAGGCCACGGTGAGCTGCGTCGGGAGAGGTCCCATGAACGGCACCAGCCCTTCTCGCCATATCCTCCACGCCGACCTGGACGCCTTCTTCGCTTCTGTGGAGCAGTTGGACCGTCCTGACCTTCGGGGGAAGCCGGTGATCGTGGGCGGCTCCCCCCAGGGCCGGGGTGTGGTGGCTGCCTGCTCCTATGAGGCTCGGGCCGTTGGCGTCCACTCGGCCATGCCCGTGCGCGAAGCCCTTCGCCTATGCCCTTCGGCGGTCCTGGTGTCTCCTCGCTTTGATCGGTATCGTGAGAAGTCCCAGCAGGTGATGGAGATCTTCCACGACATCTCAACGTTGGTGGAGCCCCTCTCCCTTGACGAGGCCTACCTGGATATCACAGAGGCGGTGGTCGAGGGCGCCTCTCCTGTGGAGGTGGGTAGGTCCCTCAAGAAGCGTGTCCACGATGTGGTGGGGCTGGTCATCTCGGTGGGGCTTGCCACCTCCAAGACCGTGGCCAAAATCGCCTCCAAGATTGGCAAGCCCGATGGGCTGGTGGTGGTGGCGCCAGGGAGTGAGCAAGCCTTCCTTGCCCCCCTAACGCTGCGCCAGTTGCCGGGCATTGGGCCCAAGACCGAAGAGCGCCTGGCTGCAGCAGGCGTCCGCGTGCTGGGCCAGCTAGCGGCCCTGTCGGACGACTGGTTGGAGGCCACCTTTGGGAAGCGCGGGCCAAAGCTGGCCGCCATGGCGCGGGGAGCAGACCCCCGGCCCGTGGCGCCGGTGCGGCCGGCCAAGTCCGTGGGTGCTGAGGCCACCTTTCCCCAGGACCTGGGGTCCATCCAGGACCTTTGCCGAGAGCTTGCAGGCCTGGGCCGTCGCGTGGCCCAGCGATTGCAGGCGGAGGGGGTTCAGGCGAGGACAATGACGCTCAAGCTCCGCCTCTCGGACTTCACCACGTTCACTCGTGGCGTGACCCTGCCGGCCCCTACCGACGACGCGACGGTCATCCTCCAGGTGGCCCAGCGCCTCCTGGAGCGGGAGATGGCCCCCGGGCGTCGCTTTCGCCTTTTGGGGGTGAGCGTTTCCAGTCTGGGCCACTGGGGGCAGTTGGATCTCATCCCCCTCCCAGCCGGCGAGCCCCATGCTATACTATCCTCCTGAGCCTCGCCCCTGCTCACTCCTCGGCCAATCCATCTGCTGGTGAGGAAGAAAGAGATGACCACCTCCAAGGCCTCTCGGTTACCTACCAACGTGCGCCCTGTCAAGTACCGCCTCACCCTGGCGCCCAACCTCAAGGAGTTCATCTTCCTGGGGGAGGAGCGGGTGGACCTAGAGGTGCTGGAGTCCACCAGCCGGATTGTGGCCAACGCCACAGAGCTGACGGTCTCCCTGGCCTGGGTCACCCTTGTCGGCGGCGTGGTCCTGCCCGCCAGGGAGATCCTCTTGGACGAGGCGTCGGAGACCGTCACCTTTGTTTTTGGGCAGCCGCTTTCCCTTGGGGCGGCCACCCTCACTGTCCTGTTCAACGGGACCTTGAACGATCAGCTCCATGGGTTCTACCGTAGCCGCTACACCGGCGCCGACGGGCGGGAGCAGTACGGAGCCAGCACCCAGTTCGAGGCGACCGACGCCCGCCGGGCCTTCCCTTGCTGGGACGAGCCCGCCATCAAGGCCACCTACGAGGTGACCCTGGTGGTGCCCTCGGAGCTGGTGGCCATCTCCAACACGCCGGTGGTCAGCGAGACCCCTAGGACCGACGGTACCAAGGCAGTCCACTTCGCTGAGACGCCCAGGATGTCCACCTACCTCGTAGCCTTCATCGTGGGCGATTTTGTTCCCGTTGAGCAGCGACACCCCAGCGGCACCCTGGTGCGGGTGTGGGCCCTCCGTGGCAGGGAGGAGCAGGGCCGCTTCGCTCTGGAGAGCGCCATCAATCTTCTGACCTACTACAACGACTACTTCGGTATCCCGTTCCCCCTGCCCAAGCTGGACCACATTGCCATCCCCGACTTCGCCGCCGGTGCTATGGAGAACTGGGGCGCCATCACCTATCGGGAGACGGCCCTCCTCTACGATTTCCAGAACTCCTCGTCTGCCACCCGCCAGCGCATCGTGGAGGTGGTGGCCCACGAGATGGCCCACATGTGGTTCGGTGACCTGGTCACCATGGAGTGGTGGGACGACCTCTGGCTCAACGAGAGCTTCGCCTCCTGGATGGGCGATAAGGCGGTGGGCCACCTCTACCCCGAGTGGCAGATGTGGACCCAGTTCGTCTCCCACGACACCAACGCCGGCCTGAGCCTGGACGGCCTCAAACACTCTCACCCCATCGAGGCCCAGGTGAAGGACCCCTCCGAGATCCGGGAGCTTTTCGACGCCATCAGCTACAGCAAGGGGGGCGCCATCCTCAGGATGCTTGAGCACTTCCTGGGGGCCGACACCTTCCAGCGGGGTCTCCGGGCCTACCTCTCGGCCCACCAGTACGGCAACGCTCGCACGGAGGACTTGTGGGCCGCTCTGGAGGAGGTCTCCGGCCAGCCGGTGACGGCGGTGATGAACGTGTGGGTTAAGCAGACCGGGTATCCTCTGCTGCAGGTGGAGACCCGCACGCGCGATTCGGAGGCGAGCCTCCACATCACCCAGCGCAGGTTCCTGTACGACCACCTGCTGGAGGAAGGGGCAGAGGACACTACGCTCTGGCCGGTGCCCGTCAGCGTCCTGACCCCTGGCAGCCCCCAGATGCTCTCTCTCTTGATGAGGGATCGGGAGGCTACCATCCCCTTGGCCGGCGGCAGGGACGCGGCGCATCCGGCGTGGGTGAAGGTGAACGCCGATCAGACGGGCTTCTATCGAGTCAATTACTCTCCCCAGGAGTGGGCCAGGTTGCGCCCCCTCATCGAGGCCCTGACGCTATCGGCTACGGACCGCCTGGGGCTCCAGAACGACGCCTACGCCCTGGTGCGCGCGGGATTCTCCCCCGCCACCCTCTTTCTCTCCCTGGCCGAGGCCTATAGGAACGAAGGCGACGCGACGGTGTGGGGAGATCTGGCCATGAACCTGCGGGGCATGGAGGGCCTGCTCTGGGACGAGCCTTACCTTCACCAGGTCCACGCCTATGGGCGGCAGCTTTTCCGGGACGCGGTGCGGCGGGTGGGGTGGGACGCCAGGCCTGGCGAGGGGCACCTGGACATCCTGTTGCGCAGCACCGTGCTGGGGCAGGCAGGGGTCTACGGGGATGCGGAGGTGTTGGAGGAGGCGAGGGCTCGGTTCGACCGCTCCCTGAAGGACCCCGCGAGCCTGCACCCAGACCTTCGGGGAGTGGTCTACGGGCTGGCGGGCGAGATGGGCGACCGGGCCACCTACGACACTCTATGGGACTTGGAGCGCAAGGCCACCCTCCAGGAGGAGAAGATGCGCTTCCTTGGGGCCCTGGCGCGGTTCCACCAGCAGGACCTCCTCCAGGAGACCTTGCGGCGCGCCATGGACCCCAAGGAGGTGCGTATCCAGGACACGGTCATGGTGGTCTCCGCCGTCGCTGCCAGCCGGCACGGCAGGGACCTGACGTGGGAGTTCATCAAAGCCAACTGGGACGAGTTTGACCGCCGGTATGGGCAGGGCGGGTTCGCCGTCATGCGCCTGGTGGGCAACACTGGGGCCTTCACCACTCTCGACCGGTTCCTCGAGGTGGAGGCCTTTTTCCAGATTCATCCTTCCCCCTCGGCAGCCCGCACTATCCAGCAGTCTCTGGAGCGCATCCGACTCAACGCCAAGTGGCTGGAGCGGAACCGCCGAGAGCTGGCCCAGTGGTTTGGGGCGAGGAGATAAATCTGGAGGGGGAATGCAAAGAGAGATCATCACCCCACCCAACGTACACAAGGCCACGGGCTATTCCCATGCCGTCCGCGTCGGGAGCACCGTCTACGTGGCGGGCCAGGTGGCCCTGGACATTGAGGGGCGCTTGGTGGGGCCTGGCGACTTCGCCGCCCAGGCCGAGCAGGCCTACCGCAACCTTCAAGCCGTGCTGGCGGCCGCTGGCTCCTCCCTCGGCCACATCGTCAAGCTGACCACCTACCTCACACGCGCCCAGGACATCCCCCGCTACCGCGAGGCGCGCGCTCGCTTCCTCGCCAGCGATCCACCCGCCAGTACCCTGGTGGTTATTGCTGCCCTGGCGCTGCCCGAGCTTTTGGTGGAGATCGAGGCGATTGCGATAGTAGCGGAATAGGAGGTGAGGAGATGCTCGCCGGTATTGTGGCCTGGCTCCACGTTGTTGCCGTGGTGGTGGGCATTGGGGGGTCTGCTTTTGTCCTCTTCGTGCTCCGCCCCTTGGCCCTGCGGACCCTGGAGCCGCCGGTTGCCATGCGCTTAATGGGCGCCGTTCAAGCCCGCTTTCGGTGGGTCATCTGGGGCGCAATCCTGACTTTCATCGTGACCGGCCTCTGGACCGCTGTTGCTTTTAGGGGCATGACCAGCCTGGACGCCCTGTTCACTACTGCCTTTGGACGCACGCTCGTCGTGAAGTCCCTCCTCGCCTTGCTTCTCTTCGCCGGAGCCTTCTCGGTCACGCTGCCGGTGCCCTGGCTGGCCTGGTTCCGTCAGCGTCAGTTCTACATCATGAGGATGAACCTGGTCCTAGCGGCCATCATTGTGCTGTTGGCAACTCTTCTGGTGCGGCGAGGCGGTGTTTTCTAAGCCCTTTTGGTTGCTCCCTTGACGCAAGCTGGGTTCCTCCAAAGGAGGAAGCGACATGAGACAGCAGGCCATTCGGGCCACCGCCCTCTGCGTCATTCGCCACCAGGACCGTATCCTCGCGGCCCTGGGGTACACGGCTGAGAAGGGGGAGTTCTTCCGTCCTCTGGGTGGTGGGATCAACTTTGGCGAGCGGAGCCGAGACGCGGCGATTCGAGAGGTGCGGGAGGAGATCCAGGCGGAGCTCACCAACCTCAAGTACCTGGGACTGGTGGAGAACCTCTACCTACGGGGAGGTGTTCCCGCTCACGAGCTGATTATCGTGTACACCGGGGAGTTTGCGGACCCCTCCTGGAACCAGCGCATGGTGATCCAGGGCATGGAGGAGGACGAGATGTTCGAGGCCGAGTGGGTGTCCCTCTCCGACTTCACCGCGGGCCGGGCCACCCTCTTCCCCGATGGGCTGCTGGCGCTGTTGGTCTCTTCTTCTGGGGGGTTGGCCCCCAGTCGCGGTGCGTAGGGCGCCTGAGGAGGCGGTCCTGAGCCGATTGGGGGAGCCCCCGAAGAGCACCTGCTGCGGACGGGGTGGCCTTGGGGGGGCAGGGTGAGGGAAGAATGGAGTGTCCAGTCCCGACCCATCGGGATTGGCGAGGGTATGGGGGTGTCCCCCATATCTAAAACCTCCCCCTTCCTGGAAGGAAGGGGGCTAGGGGGATGGTCGAGAGGGCTTGTCAGCATTCTGCTAAGAGACTGGTCGGGGTGAGAGGATTTGAACCTCTGACCCCCTGCACCCCATGCAGGTGCGCTACCGGGCTGCGCTACACCCCGACTCAGCACCTAGCATAGCATTGGCGACACCATGACGCAAGGCGTCGTAGCTTGACGATCCGCTGTCTGCCCTATACACTACAGGAGTAGAGTCTCCCACAAAGGTCCCGCCTTGAAGCCGCGTCGGAGATGGAGCGGGGTAGTCTGTTCCCGACGGCCTTTGAGGAGTGGCGTAGCGGGGAGAGCAAGAGCGTGATCGTGGCCCCTCTGCGTCGGGGCCGCCAAGAGAAGGAGGCCTCAAGATGGCGGAACCCATGGATGTCACGGGAAGCACCTTTGATCAAGAGGTCCTGCAGGCCGGCACCCCTGTGCTGGTGGACTTCTGGGCCGACTGGTGCGTTCCGTGCAAGATGATCGCTCCTATGGTGGACGACCTCGCCAGGGAGTTCGACGGCAAGGTCAAGTTCACCAAGGTGGACGTGGACGCCGACCCTGAAATCGCGGCCAGCTACGGCATCCGCAGCATTCCCACCTTGCTGATCTTCAAGGATGGCAAGCCTGCCGACCAAGTGGTAGGCGCGGTGCCCAAGAGCATGCTGAAGAAGCGTCTGGAGGCCGTTCTGGCGTTGACCAGCGCGTAACGTTGCCCCCAGCACGCAAGAGCCTGTTGCCCACGTCTGTGGGGTGAGGCGTGGCGGTTTCTGGGCTTTCCACGGGAGTAGATGGGTCCTGGTGGGCTCCGCGGGCTTCAAACCCGTTGTTCCTTCACCTACGTGGGGGAAGGTGGGTTCGACTCCCTCCTACTCCCGCCAAAGGCGCAATTACAAAGGCCCCTCCATACGGTGACAGAGCTGCAAGGCAGCGCCCGATAGAAGGAGGGGCCGGTTGTTTAAGGTTCCCAGGCGTTACCTGGGCCCGGCATACGTCCGTGTGTGGTCCGCCCTCTGGCCTCCTGCTCGGTGCCATAATGTGTGGTGTTCTAGAAAAGTTGGTCTCCGACCCAGTTCTCTGAATGAGGTCGGTTTGTGGCGACAAACCACGTGGTTTTGCTTGATAGCCTCCTGGACAAAGGATGCAGTGGCTGACCCATTCACGATACGTATCTTCGTTCCTGACGGCGACCCAGAGGGCGTGCGCCTCATCGACCGCATGAATTGGACAGGGATCGGTGTCGCCTTCCCGCGCACCAAGTGGACCTATGCCCGCCAGCTCCCCGAGCTCCAACGCACCGGCGTCTACATTCTGGTCGGTTACACGGGTGAGGATGCTGACTTACCCACGCTCTACATC
>SHYH01000034.1 GCA_009692865.1 Dehalococcoidia bacterium | reverse complement strand
GGGGCTTGTGCACATCAATGAAGTCGTCAAGGCTGCGGTGGCCCAGGTGGAGAGCAGCTTGCCTGCCCTTGGCCGATTCTGGGGACAGCCCATCCGAGTGGACCTGCAGATGGCGCCTCTGCCGCCTACGGAGGGCGACCAGCGGGAGCCGGGCCAGCTCTTCACCAATCTCCTCCTTAATGCGGTGGACGCCATGCCTCACGGGGGCGTCATCTCCATCTGCACCGACTATGAGGGGGACAGGATCGCCGTTCAGGTCAAGGACACGGGCGTTGGTATGTCTGAAGAGGTGCTCAGTCGCGCCTTCGAGCCTTTCTTCACTACAAAGGGTGAGGCAGGCACGGGGCTTGGGTTGGCCATTGCACGGTCGACAGCCCAGAGCCATGGCGGAGAGATCCTTGTGGAGAGTGTGCCGGGCGTGGGGACCGCCTTCACCCTCCATTTCCCCGTGGCCTCCGGCGGTCTTTTCCCTGTGGCTGAGCCCGAGGCCCCCGAGCTCTCGTTTTTGCCCATGACGGTGGTGGTAGTGGACGATGAGCCAATGGTGCCTGGCGCCATTGGCGCCATGATTGTCCGTATGGGTCACCAGGTGAGGCTGGATACCTTTGGTGGAGAGGGGGTCGAGTTGATCGCGAGGGGGGTGGGGGACCTGGGGTTGGTGCCCCTGGGATGAGGGACGTGGACGGCCGGCAGGTGGTTCAAGCTGTCATGGCTCAAAGGCCATCAACGCCGGTGTACCTGCTGACAGGGTACGAGGTGGCCCTGGGCCCGGAAGAGGTGGCGCGCGCAGGGGCTACGGGTGTGGTGGCAAAGCCTGTCTCCTACGACGCCTTGGCAGCCGTCCTCGGGCGGCACGGCATGGCGAGCCCTGGACCCACACTACGGCAGGCGTTTAACGGTAGGCGCTCAGGTTGAGGCTTGGGTTCCCCCTCTCTGACTTTCCCCCATAGGGGAGGAGAGAATTCCTTCCCCCTCGATGGGGGAAGGTGTTGCACCCCGACCTGTCGGTGGCCAGGATGGGGGTGAGGGCCTGCGCCCTTACTCCTTTCCCTGATACTGCTGGCCGTTACACGAACGCTTGCCCTGAAACACCTCCCGTAGCGTGGGGCCAGAGCAAGCCCTGGTATGCTATGATGGAGCTGAAGACCTCTCGCTCTTCGTTGACCCTGGCCATCGTCAGGAGTAGCTGTGTCCGAGCTTCAGGAGCTGGCGCTGCGCATCGTCCAGTGCACCGATTGTCCCTTCAGCAAAGGGCGGACCCATGTGGTGCCTGGAGAAGGCAACGAACAGGCGGAGGTCATGTTCATCGGCGAGGGGCCCGGCTACCACGAAGACCTGCAGGGACGCCCCTTCGTGGGCCCCGCCGGGAAGTTTCTGGACAGTCTCCTGGCCTCGATGAGCCTGGACCGCCAGATCGAGCTCATCAACCCTAAGCTCATCGTGACCCTGGGCCGTCACTCCCTCGCCAAGTTCTTCCCCAAGGAGGCGGTGAGCAAGGTCCGGGGGAAGACCCGCTCCTGGAACGGCCGCACCTTCTACCCTCTCCTCCATCCCGCATCGGCCCTTTATCGCCAGGAGCTGCGCCAGGTTATCGAGCAGGACTTTCAGGCCATCCCGGGGCTGCTCAAGGCCCATCGCCCGGTTGTCCAACCGCAAGAGGAGAGGCCCCAGGAGCTCTCTCTGTTATAGTGCCTGGATATTGATTCCCCTATGTCTTGCTCCACCCCGGTGAAGGCCATAGCGTTCAGGCCCTTGGCTATTCTCTTACCCGTTAAACTGTTCACTGGCGGGCTGCGAAAAAGGGGTGTCCAGAGGGACGAAGCCCCTCTGGTGGGGGCCTGGGGGTATCCCCCAGATGCTTTCTCCACCCCCTTCCTTCCAGGAAGGGGGACAGGGAGATGGTCGAAAGGGTTTTTCAGCATTTTGCTATTAAGAGGTCGCTAAATCCGTAGCACATTGGAGGAGAGTGCACCCATGGTGAACGATTATGCCTGCGCCTAAGCTCCGCGTGATCCCCCTTGGAGGGCTGGGGGAGATCGGCAGGAACATGATGGCCCTCGAATATGGGGACGACATTGTGGTTATTGATGCCGGGTTGGCCTTTCCTTCGGAGGACCTGCTCGGGGTGGACCTGATCATCCCGGACATCACCTATCTCGAGGAGCGACGGCAGAAGGTCAGGGCCATTCTCATTACCCACGGCCATGAGGACCATACCGGCGCCCTCCCCTACGTGCTTCCTCGTCTTCAGGTGCCCGTCTACGCTCCCCGTCTGGCCCACGGCCTTATCTCCGTGAAGCTCAAGGAGCGACATGCCATTCGGGGCGCAAAGTTGGAGGTAATAGAGCCTGGCAAGGAGCTGAAGCTGGGGCGGTTCCGAGTAGAGTTTTTCCGGGTGTGCCACAGCATTCCCGATGCCATGGGGATTGCCATCAGGACCCCTCTGGGCCTCGTCATCCACACGGGGGACTTCAAGATAGACCACACCCCGGTGGACGGTCTGCCCACCGATTTTCCCAAATTGGCGGAGTTGGCCTCTGAGGGGGTGCTCCTTCTCTGTTCCGACTCCACGTACGCCGAGCTCCCAGGCTTCACCCCCTCTGAGCAGGTGGTGGGAGAGAGCCTGGACAGGGTCATTGCTGAGGCTCCAGGGAGGGTCATGGTGGCCACCTTCGCCTCTCTCATCTCTCGTGTTCAGCAGGTCATGAACGCCGCGGCCCGGCACCAGCGACGCGTGGCCGTTGTAGGGCTGAGCATGGTCAACAACGTGAAGATGGCCCTGGAGATGGGGTATCTGCACGATGAAGCAGGAGTGCTTGCCCCTTTGGAGGAGCTCAAGCGTCTGCCTCACGAAAAAGTGGTCATCGTCACCACCGGGACCCAGGGCGAGCCCACTTCCGCCCTGGTGCGGATGTCCAACAAGGAGCACAGGGACCTCCACATCATCCCTGGCGACACCGTGGTCCTCTCGGCCAGCCCTATTCCTGGCAACCAGACGGTCATTGGCCGCACCATTGATAACCTGCTGCGCCAGGGCGCTCGCGTCCTGTATGACAGGAACGCCCTGGTCCACGTCCACGGTCATGCCAGCCAGGAGGAGCTGAAGCTGGTGCTGAACATCACCCGCCCCAAGTACCTGGTCCCCGTTCACGGTGAGTACCGCCATCTCATGGCCCACGCTGCCCTCGCGCGCTCCCTGGGGATGCCTGAAGGGAACGCCATTGTGATGGAGGATGGCGACGTGCTGGAGATCGACTCCAAAGGCGCGTCCGTGGAGGGGCATGTGCCTGCAGGGGACGTCTACGTGACCGGCCGGCGAGTCTGGCGTCCAGAGGAGGCCGCTCTGCTGGACCGGCACACCCTCGCCCGCGAGGGGGTGGTGGTCGTGGTCCTTCCGGTAGGAGGTGGAAACGGCCCCCTGGCCGGCGATCCCAAGGTGGCGGCCCGCGGGCTGGTGGGACTCACAGAGTCTCCGGGGTTGTTGGAGGCCCTGGCGGCTGAAGCCCGTGGCGCCCTGGCGAAAGCCGGCTCCCAGGAGGGCCGAGACGATCGAGAGGCTCGGGTGGCCGATGCCCTGTCACGGTTCCTCCATCGGGAGACGGGCGGGCGCCCCATGGTCATCCCCATCCTGGTGGAAGGGTAGGGGCCAGGTCCAGATTCGACCCTTTTTCGCCTCCTTTCCCCCTTTGGACGGCCAAGGGCAGCGTGTTAGTCTAACCTAGCAGGATGCGGAAAAGGAGGAGTGCAGTCCCGATTCATCGGGATTGCCGGGGTTTGGGGGTGTCCTCCGTCCCGATTCGTTGGGGCACTGGCCCCTCGCGGCGCACCTCAGCCCTCGCCCTTAAACACCTGCCGTAGCGTGGGTGCAGGGTGAACCCTGCCAGGTGAGGGATGGCCAGGACGAAACGACATTTCACTCCCCGGGTGAGCGGCTCCGCGCCCAGGGCGACGGGTCGAGGAGGGGGCCGCCTTTTTCAGGAGTTCCTGGAGCTTTTTTTGCTTGGCGGTCTGGTGTTCGCCGCCTTGGCAGGCCTGTGGTTACTCTGGGCGATTACCCTCCGAGCGAAGGTTGAGCTGGCGGTGGGCGCCTTCCTGCCCCAGGTGGGGCTGGGATGGGTGGCTCCCCTCCTGTGGTTCGTTGCATTCCTGCGGGCGCTCCGGCGCACGCCGCTGCAGGTCTTGCGCCGCTGGAACCTTTGGCTGGGCTCTTTGCTGCTGGTGGTTGTCCTGGTGGGCGTCCTCTCCTTTGTCACCTTTGAGTTTTTGGCCCTTAAACGATTGTGGATCCTGAACGTGGGTGGCGAGGCCTGGGGAGGGGCCGTGGCCGGCGCCTCACCCGGTTCGGCGGCCATCCGCCTTGGCGGGCTGGCGGTGGCGGGGGCGGCGCTGCTCTTCCCCAGGCGCGCCTGGTCTGTCGCTCGTACCGTTTGGAGCTGGTCGGCTGGCGGCGCCGGCTTTGTAGTGGCCAGGGCGCCCCGTTGGTGGAGGACGGCCCTAGGGAAAGGAGCGCAGCTCCGGGGCAAGGGCCGCCCACTGTCCCCGGGCGGCGAGCAGCCTGTGGCAGGCGCAGGGCCTCTCGAGAAGTTGGGGAAATTGGGGAGGTTGAGGAAGGTCAAGCCACCTCAGGCCCTGGCCGTAGCTGCTCCGGAGAAGGTAGTGGTTCCTCTCAGGCCAAGCGGCTATCAGGGCCTTCCGCCGGCCTACCTGCTCCGGCGAGCGGCGGAGTCGCCGGTTTCCCGCGACGTGCTTCGTGCCCAGGCCGATCGTATTGAGGCCGCCCTGGCCCAGTACGGCATCGAGGTGACGGTCCGAGATATTCGACCGGGCCCCACGGTGACCCTCTATGGCCTGGTGCCGGGATGGGTACGGCGTGCGGGTCAGGTCAAGGGGCGGGATCCTGAGCGTCGCGTGACGGTGGACGCCATCCTGGCCCGCGAGAAGGACCTGGCTATGGCCCTGGCGGCGCCCAGCCTTCGCTTTGAGGCTCCGGTCCCTGGGGAGTCGCTGGTGGGGGTGGAGGTGCCCAACCCTGCGGCCAGCCTTGTCGCCCTGGGATCGGTGATGGACAGTCGCGAGTTCCGGCAGCTTCGCACCACTGCGGCCCTCCCCATCGCCCTGGGCAAGGGCAGCGGAGGCGACGTAGTGGCGGCCGACCTGGCCCAGATGCCCCACCTGCTGGTGGCTGGCGCCACGGGCAGCGGCAAGAGCGTCCTCATCCACGGGCTTGTGGCCTCCCTGCTCATGCAGTTTTCCCCTTGGGACGTCCGGCTCCTGTTGGTGGACCCCAAGCGGGTGGAGCTGACCCACTACAAGGGGATTCCGCACCTGGTCACCCCCGTGGTGGTGGAGCCCGATCAGGCGGTGAAGGTGCTGCGGGGTGCGGTGATGGAGATGACCCATCGCCTCCGTCTGCTGGAGGAGCAGGGCGCCAGGAACATCTCCGCCTACAACCAGAAGGTTACGGACCCCCTGGAGCGCATGCCCTACCTGGTGGTTATCGTGGATGAGGTGGCGGACCTGATGATGGCGGCCTCCAACGACATCGAGCACGCCCTGTGCCGCCTGGCTCAACTAGGCAGGGCCACCGGCATCCACTTGGTGGTGGCCACCCAGCGCCCCTCGGTGGACGTGATCACCGGCCTCATCAAGGCCAACTTCCCCAGCCGTATGAGCTTTGCCCTGAGCTCCCAGATCGATTCGCGCACCATCCTGGATACGCCCGGCGCAGAAAAGCTCATGGGGCGGGGGGACATGCTGTTCCTGCCCCAGGACCTACCCAAGCCCAGGCGGGTCCAGGGGGCCTTTGTCTCGGACGAGGAGATACGCTCGCTGGTGGAGTTCTGGAGGGACCACGCGGGCCCGCTGCCTCCGGCAATCGACCTGGAGCCTCGCGGGCGCGATGCAGAGCTGGCGGATGATCTGGCGGCGGGTGGACAGGACGAGCTGATGGAGAAGGCCACGGAACTGGCCCAACGGTACACCCACGTCTCCACCTCCCTGCTCCAGCGGCGGCTGCGCATCGGCTATCCCAGGGCTGCCCGCCTGCGGGAGGAGATGGAGGCCGCGGGCGTCGTCGCCCTCGACGGCGAGGTGCTGCACCGAGACGCCGGCGCCGCCGAGGAGGAGTAGCCCCCTTGCCTTTGCCTGGGGGATTGCGCCTGTCTGCTTCAGGAACCCCAAAAGGGCTTGGTCCCAAGAGTTATTAGCGCCGCCTTATGGTTTCCAGGGCTACGGCGCGTTCCTTCTAGCTCGCATCCTGCGGAACAGCAGAGCTCCGGCGGCAGCCAGGGCCAG
This sequence comes from Dehalococcoidia bacterium, assembly GCA_009692865.1. Lineage (GTDB taxonomy): Bacteria > Chloroflexota > Dehalococcoidia > Lucifugimonadales > SHYH01. The sequence goes on along the minus strand of SHYH01000034.1, from coordinate 8,342 downwards.
CACCAGACCAGCCTCCGCCAGTAAGTTGCCTAGCATGAAGCCGGAGAACTCGCCCTGGATGGGATCGAAGCCGTTCTTGGTTACAGTCAAGCTAACGGTGCTCCACGGGAGCCACGTTTCATAACCAAGCTCGTAGAGGCCGGAGGCGTCTGTAGGCGCGGTTGCGTCGCCCAGGGAGACCACGGCCCCTTCGACTGGGACGCTGTCAGAGGCGAAGGTCAGTGATCCCCGGGCGCTGACCCTGCCCGGAATTGTGGTGCTGAACCGCTGGGCCGCTTGAATCCGGTCGAAGGTCACTGTGACGTTGTTGGCCGCGAAGGCCGTCAGGCCGTATTGGCTGTCGGCGATGGCGGAGACGGTGAATACCTGAGGGCCGAGGTCCTGCTGCACCGGATCGCTATCGAGGTCAATGGAGCCCAGGAAAAGGGTGCCGTCGTACTTGTATCGGGTAGAGGAGTGGAGGGGGGCCTCAGAGCCCACCTGGACACGTTCAAGATCGGACACCAGGGCAATGGCCACCCGGTCCCATACCACGGGCACCCGGTCTGTGACGAACCGGGTCAGACCGAAGGTCGGGTCCTCGATCTTTTGGGCCTGGAACTCCCAGACTCCGATCGCCTCCCGTTGCGTTGGCCCATTCAAGAGGACCTGGCCCTGGAAGGGGGCGCCATCGAAGGCGTGGGTGGCGTTGATGCTGAGGGGGGCTGCAGACCCTACGTTCACCCTCTCTCGGTCCGAGGCCAGGTCAACCCTGATCTCGTCCCAGATGATTGAGACAACGCCAATCGGGTTGCTAAGGGCTGAGATGCCGTGAAGGCCCTGGCGTGCTGCGGTGACCGTAAAGGAGACCTTTGTCACCTCGGCTTTCGTCTCCTCCAGGCGAAAGGCTGCCGCCGAAGGGTCCCATGCGGCGGGCAGGTCGTTGATGGAGAGGACGTCGCCCGGGCCCAGGGGCGTCCCGTCGTACTCCAATACCGCTCGCGCCAGGACAGCCTGGACCGTGCCGACATCGGCCCGGAGGCGTGAGGGCACCACCTCCGTCACCCTGACGCGGTCCCAGATGATGGCGGGCGCGGAAGCGGTCAGAACCGTCCTCTGGATGTTCCCCGACCGGGCCTCGACGGTCCAGGTTGTCCGCTCCACCATGGCCGAGGTCATCGGGATGGTGGCATCGCCCGATGGAGCGATGGGCACTGCGCTTCCGCCAGCCAGGGAGACGGTACCGCTCGGCACCGGGGAGCCGTCATGGGCCCAGCGGAGGCGGAGATGGACCTGCTGGGCGGAGCCGACGTTAGCGCGCGAGGTGCTGACTGTGGCGTCGCTTACGACGATATGGGTTACAAGCAGCGTCTCCTGGGCAGGCTGGGCAGTGGGACTGCCGACCGAGTTCGTGGCCCTGACTTCGATGGTATGTTGCGCTGGAGCCAGGCCGGAAAGGGTGAAGGAGAACTCTTCGCGGGCGGAGTCGAACTGGCCGTCTAAGGGGGTAGCCGTTGCCCACGAGCCACCGTCCACCCGGTAGCTGACGCTTCCTATCCGGTTAACGGAGACTGAGCGTTGTGACCCCCATGGGTTAAGGTTCGTCAGAGGGACCTCCTGGGCTGTCCCCCGGTACTCCAGGGTCGTCCTGTCGGTCGGGCCAGGGCCCTGGGCAACGAGCGATACGCTGGGTGTGGTGTCGGCGGGGTCCAGGATGCCGTCCCCGTCGGTGTCGCGCCAGCCCACCTGAAGCCGCGAGGCGTTTGGAAGGAACAGCTCGTTCCGGTTCATGAGGCCGAATCCGCCGTCCACGTCCCGGGTGTTGAAGTAGCCGCTGGACTCCGTCGTGTTGTCATAGGTGTCGGTGGCATAGAAGATGTGGCCCATCTCGTGGGCAATGACCCGATGCAGGTTTTCCGGCCCCCATCCGTCGCTATGGTAGGGATTCACCTGGTAGGGACCGCCCAAGCGGGCGAAGGCGCTCTGTTGGTTGGCGAAGAGATGGTCCGGGTCGTTCACGTCCCGGACGAAGAGGATGGAGAAGGCCCAGTTGGTCCCTTTCCGCTGGCGGAGATCGTTCACGTAGCCGTAGGCCTGGCCCAGGTAGGCGCGGTTCCCCCAGTCGCTGTAGCGGGAGGCTGGGACCCCCATCCTCTCCATGGCCTCCCCGACCCAGAGCGGGTTGTCCGTGTGTGCTCGCGCGATGGGCTCGTAGCTAATAGGGACCTCGCTGATGACCTCAGTGACAAAGGTGAGACGAGCGGCGGGCTCCTGGGCCGCCCACCAGTCCAGGGCCGCCTGGAGCTTCTGGAGGGCGAAGCTCTTCTCCGTGGCTGTCCAGTTCTCCGTGCTGGGGTCGATGGCACCGGTGCTCTCCAGGAAAAGCGCCCCCACGGCCACGCTGCCGATCATGTACTCGCTGGTCTCAAGGAAGCCAGGTGCAAGGTCGTTGTGAGAAGACCCCACCACCGGTGCAGAGGAGACCCACGGTGGCAGTTCCGGGACCAGGACATCGTCGCGCAGGCCAGCCATCACTGGAAGGGCCCCTGGTGCCGGTTCATCGGCGGCAGTCGCCCTAACTCCGAGTGCCGTGAATTCAAGGAGGACGAGGCCGATGGCCACGGCCCGTAGAAGCTGGAGTGTCAACGCGGGGACCCTCCTGGAAGGTGTTCTCATGCGTCAAGCTCTGGACCAGCAACCCCTTGCCCGCATGACCAAGACAGCGCGGGACTGGAGGCTGGCTCCTACTCGAATCGGAAGAAACGCACCGCCAGGACAGAGCTGACGACCACCCAGGCGCCTAGGATGGCCAACTCGCCAGGGAATTCCCACAAGGGCTGGGATTCGAGAAGTACGCCCCGCATGGCGTCCAGAAGGGGCGACAGGGGCAGGTAGCCCACGACCCAGGCGAGGGCTTTCGGCAGGCTGTCGGTGGGAAAGAAGACGCCCGAAAAGAACATCATAGGGACCGTCATCAGGTTACCCAGGCTGGCGGCCGCCTCAACGTTTTTGGCAAACGCGCCCACCAGGAACCCCAGGTTTAGAAAGATGATGTTGGCGGGGAGCACCAGCACCAACGCCCAGAGCAAGGAACCGTAGACATGGGCATCGAAGAGGAAGATGCCCGCGGCGAAGATGATAAGTGCTTGGACCAAGGACAGGAGCAGACGGGCGGTGATCTGGGCGGCGAAGAACAGGCTCACCCGCAGGGGTGTCGTGAGCAGCCTTTTGAAGATCCGATTTTCCCGATAAACGGCTATCACCGAGCCCATCCCAATCACCGAGAAGGTCATGATCCCCATTCCCACCAGGCCCGGGAGCACCCCGTCGAAGTAGGTGATGTCCTGGGACTCCACCCCTTCCAGGTTCATAGCCAGGCGAGGCTTGGCGTTATTGAGCTCCAGGTTCGCCGAGTCCACGAACTGCCGGATGACTCCCGAGAACTGGTGGCTTACCTCAGGTTGCGACTGGCTATGCAGGAGGGTAAGGGGGACCGGCTCGGCTCCTTGCTGGGCCCGGGCGGTGAGGTCCGGCGGGATGATCAGGACAAACCCCAGGCCCCCATTCAGAAGCGCCCTTCTGGCCTCAGCCTCTGGCAGAGAAGTGACCACATGCACCAATTCGATTTGGGCCAGGCCCAGGATGAGTCCCTTCGAGATCTTGTCCTGGGCCTGGTCCACCACCGCGATCCTGATGGTCCTCGGCCTGTCTAGGTCGAAGAGGCCAAAGACCACCACAAAGATGAGCGGGAAGGCCAGGGCCCAGAAGAGGGCCTGCCTGTTCCTTGCGATCATTTTGAGGTCCGCCAAAAGCAAGTGGAAGAACATGGTCAGTCCCTCAGCTGGTTGCCGGTCAAGGTCAGGAAGACGTCTTCCAGGGTGGCTGGGACTACCTGCAACTGTTGGAAGCGCACAGAGCGGCTCTCGGCCCAGCGGAGCAGGGCGGGCAGGGTCTGACTGGTATCGGTGCACTTCAGGAAGTGGAAGCCGTCCTCCCCTTTGTAGGTTGCAACCACCCCGTCCAAAGCCTCAAGCTCGTGAGCGGGCAGAGGTCCTTCGGCCAGGAGCTTGATCTCATAGGGCGCCGGCAGGTTGCGTACGAGGTGAGCCGGCGTATCCAGGGCCACTATCTTTCCCTTGTCCAAAATAGCCACGCGCTGACAGAGGAGCTCGGCCTCCTCCATGAAGTGGGTGGTCAGGATCACCGTTCGGCCCTCTCGGTGGATCTGCTGGATGAACTCCCAGAGCTGCCGCCTCGCCTGGGGGTCAAGGCCGGTGGTGGGCTCATCCAGGAACACCACCTCCGGGTCGTTGACCAGGGCGGCGGCGATGGTGAACCGTTGCTTCTGGCCTCCGGAGAGCTTGCTGACGGTCGCGTTGGCCTTCTCGGCCAGCCCTGTTTGCTCTAGCAGGTGACGGGCAGGGATGCGCTGTGGATAGAGCCTTCCGAACAGCTCCAGAATCTCCGTGAGGGTGAGGTAGTCGAAGTAGGCCGAGGCCTGCAGCTGCACCCCGATGCGCGCCTTCACCTTCAGGGGCTCTTTGTAAGTCTCCATGCCCAGGACCAGGGTACGCCCAGAGGTAGGCCGTTGTAGGCCTTCGATGGTTTCCAGGATCGTGGTCTTGCCGGCGCCGTTGGGGCCCAGGATGCCGAACACCTCTCCGCGGTCCACCTCAAAGGAGACCCCGTTCACGGCGACTAGAGAGCCGTAGCGGCGCACCAGGTTTTCGACCTGAATCACCTTTTCCATCGGCATATTCTACATCACTCTTCCTTGGGAGAGAGGAGACGTGACAAGGGAAACTTGGGTCAGGTTATACCTGCGAGTTTGTAAGCGCAAGACTGTATGCCGAGGGTAAGGGGGCATCGCTGGGAAGATCACAGGCGCCAGGCAGGACAATCACCCTGGCCCGTAGGGCATGGGAAATTCGTGAGCTACATTCAAGACTGAGCAGTAGTGTGACCCCTGAGAGAGTTCAGCAGCCTTTCCACCACGTCCATCGGATAGGCTTGCTTTCTGTTCCACTGGAGGCATCCTACCATCACCTTGAAGCCCGCCTTAATGAGCTCGTCCCGCTTCCGATCGAGGGCATCGTAGTCTAGAGGATTCCAAATGTGGAGAGTAACCCCGCTCTTGCGTTGCATCAGGACTATCTGAAGATAGTTCGGGTCAATCGTGCCCTTCCAATCTTTGATTTCCTCATCACTGACTCTAACTCTGAAGCCGGGCATGTTGTAGGCGCAGGCCTTTTCTGCGTTCGGGAATATCGCCGCAACGACTGTCGCAAGCTCACCATAGAGTTGCCTGAAGCTTTCTGGGTTCTTATCCAGATACCCTGTGAGATCATCCATACATGTCATCGGAGCAATGGCATTGCCGATGTCGATTTGGCGTAGCTTGGATGCGCCGGTGTGTACTTGTGCATGCCGCGCCTAAAGGCCCCAAAGGGGCCGGCGTTGCTAGCCCTAGGACACAGGTTCCACCGCTGGCTCAACCTCCAGGTCTGCCGGCCCCCCAAAGAGGTCCCATGGTGTGAACGACTCGACAAAGCTCTTGGCCTCCTCCATGGAGGGAAGGCCCTTGGCGGCCCTGCCGGGGTCGTAGCCTGTCGTGTGCGCCAGGGCGTCAAAGCCGCGCGGCGTGCGTCGGACGCCACCCACCTCATCTTCCCTGCCGTCGTCGGCCTGAAGAATCAGCCTCTGTCCTATCTTGTGTTCCCGCCAAAACACCCGCATGATGCCTCCTCTTACAGGTCCCAGCAGGTTGCTGAAAACCCCTTTTCACCATCCCCCTTGGCCCCCCCGACATGTCGGGGGGGCCAAGGGGGATGTATTGAGATATGGGGGACACCCCCATACCCGGGCCAGAGGGGGCTTCGCCCCTCTGGCCGCCCCTTGTGCATCACCCTGTTAGGAGTCTCATGGGAAGCAACCCTCAGATCTGTGGGGACCGTCACGTCTGCTGCCTCATTATGAGACGGCGGCGAGAGTGGCGCGGGCTTGCCGAGCCCAGGTAACTCCAAGACGGTCTGGGGCCTGGCGTTACTCGCCCAGCTTCTGTTGCACGCCCTGCTTCAGGGTCTCCAGGGTGGGCAGCGCCCTGGACAGGAGGGCCTCGAATTCCCGCCGCACGGCCGAGCTGTGCACCGGCGCAGGCTCGTCCTCCCGCTGGCGGTAGTCCTTACGCATCTCAAGGCGTCCGAGGAAGTGTACGGCAGCCTCCATGGCCAGGTCCTCTCCCGCGCCGTAGCCAAAGACATCCCCGCTGAAGTTCTCCACCACCCCAATGACCTTGAGGTTCATCTTGCGGACCATGTTCAAGGAGCGGAGGGCATCCATCTTGGCCAGGGCCTGGGGTGTCGTCACGATGATGAAGCCGTCCAGAGGCAGGGTCTGCATGATGGTGAGGGGGGCGTCGGAGGTGCCGGGGGGCAGGTCCACGATCAGGTAGTCCAGCTCGCCCCACTCGGTCATCTGGAGGAACTGGTTGATAGCGTTGTGGACCATCGGCCCGCGCCAGATAATAGCCTCGTCCTCCCGCTCCTGGAAGAAGGACATGGAGATGACCTTCACCCCGTGCTTCTCTGGCGGATAGAAGCGGTTGTCCTTGACCTCGGGCCGGTTGGTGAGGCCCATGAGCTTGGTGACGTTGGGGCAGTCGATGTCGGCGTCGAAGATGCCCACCTTGAAGCCCTGGCGCGCCAGGGTGACGGCGATGCCCACGGCGATGGTGGTCTTGCCCACGCCCCCCTTGCCGCTGTAGACGGCGATCTTGTTCTTGATCCTGCCCAGGCTCTCGGTGATCTCCCGTTTTTGCTGCCAGGTGCGCTTGATGGACTCCAGGCGGGCGCGCTGCTGCTCGTTCATCATGCCCGGGCGGGCTCGCTCCGGCTCGTTCATGAGGCTCCCCTTTCATCAAAAACGCCAGAAGGGCAAGCCCCCCGGCGTTCTCGCTCTCTGCTCAGACCTGTGCCTCACCCTTCGGACTCTCGCCCCTCCTGGGCTCCGTGGAGAAGGGTATCTAGTCCAGCCCGAGGAGCTTCTTGCCATCCTCGGTAATCAGCTCGGGGTTCCAGGGCGGGTCGAAGACCATCTCCACCTCTACGTCTTCTACCCCATCCACCTCGGCGATACGCCACTCGGCCTGCTGGGCGATGTGGGGGCCCATGCCGCACCCCGGGGCCGTCAAGGTCATCTGGACGTAGACCTTTCCCTTTTCAACCTGGATTTCGTAGACCAGGCCCAGGTCGTACACGTTTACGGGGATCTCCGGGTCGAACACATCCCTCAGGGCTTCGACGACGGCTTCCCGGGTCAGCTCTTTGGTCTCGGTCATGGAACGTCCTCCCCTTCTTAGCGTCTCGTGTTTAATTTTACCAGTTCACCCTTGGTGCGTCAATGTAGACCTTGGCAGTCAACATCTCCGTTGACCAGGATGCTTTTGCCCAAAAAGTCCCGGAGAGGGGGAGTTCAGAGGGGCCAGAGTCCCCTCTGACGGGGGTATGGGGGTGTCCCCAAGATATAACTTTTACCCCCTTCCTGAAAGGAAGGGGGACAGGGGGGTGGTCGGAGGAGTTTTCCCACACCACACTAGGGGCCCTGCACACCCAGGGCCACCAGCAGCAGCTCTTGCGCCTCCTCTTTCGATGGCGCTACGGCGCCGTAGACCACCCTGCCTCGATAGGCGATCATCACGTGGAGGGGTTCGAGGGCGATGGAGTAGGCAGTCGTGCCCTGGGGGAGGGTGACCTTCTCAAGGGGGCCGCGGCCCTCAACGGCCCCAAAGGCCCAGGAGAGGAGAACCCCGGGGTAATCGGAGCGGGCGACGAAGATGCCACCCAGCCGGGCCTTCGCCAGGAAGTCGGTGTCTATCTCCGGTCCGATGTGCGACGGCAGGTCACCGTAGAGGGCGAAGGCCACCGTCTGGATGCGCAGGGCCCCGGCCGCCGCCGTGAGCCCTTGGAGGGGAATCCCTGCCTTGGTGGCCCAGGCCTCCAGCACCTCTCCCTCCACCCGAACAAAGCCTGCGGCGATGGGGAGAGACGGCGGGTGTTCGGGGAGCAGCCGAATGGTGTTCCAGGCCTCGGGGTAGGCCTCCTGCAGGGTCACCGTCTGGCGGCTCTGAAGGGCTGTTTTCAACCCTTCTGCCCACGCATCGACGCCGCCGACTAGGTGGAGGCGGTCCTCTTCCGGGCGCTGCCACGTTTGGAGGGCCGTCTGCCTCGACTCCAACGCGCCAAACACCGCTTGGGCCTCCTCGACAGACGCTAGGTCGAGCAGGGCGCCAAAGGAGTCGGCCGAGGGGCCGACCCAGCTCTGGAGGGCGTCCAGGTCAATGGATTCAGGCAAGGGATGGGAAGGGT
>SHYH01000033.1 GCA_009692865.1 Dehalococcoidia bacterium | reverse complement strand
AGTGGCCCAGGGGATAGCCGATGATGCCGAGGCGCTTGGTCATGGGAAGCTCCGGGAGAACTCTGCTGTCGAGTGATCCTGTTTGCCCCGCCCACCCTTCGACGGGCTCAGGGCGAGCGGGTTTGAATACCGCTCATAGTAAGCCTGTCGAACCACGAGCGGTAAGAGCATACACTGGCACACTTAGGACAGTCACGCAGGGCGCTGGGCCCGCTGGTGGTCGAGCCACCGTTGGAGGATAAGGGCGGCGGCGGCGGCGTCTACTCGCCCCTTGTTCCGCGAGGGCTGCACCCCGGCCTGCCGCATGGCTTCCGTCGCCTCGAAAGTGGAGAACCGTTCGTCCCAGGTCTCGACAGGGACATCAGAAAGCTGCTGAAGGGCGGAAACGAACTCCTGGACCCGCTTCGCTTGCCCCCCGATGGAGCCGTCCAGGGAGCGGGGAAGCCCCACCACGATGCGCTCCACCACCTCCTCCCGCACCACCCGCAGAATGGCCGCCAGGTCCTTGTCCAAGGTGGTGCGGCCAAGGGCCCTGCGAGGGAAGGCCATGCTGCCCGCGCCATCGCTCACAGCGATGCCGATGCGCCGCTCTCCGTAGTCCAACCCCAGGGCCTTCACCCGCTCCCTTGCTGAGCAGCCACGATGCCTGCCACCGACGCCAGGGCCTCCTCCAGCTTTTCGGGGCGTCGCCCGCCCGCTTGGGCCAAGTTGGGCCGGCCGCCACCGCTGCCCTCCATCACCTTGGCCACCTCGCGAACGATGGCCGCTGCGTTGAAGCCCATGGCCACCAGGTCGCCGGTGACCATGGCCACCAGGGTGGGACGCCCCTCGAACACCGCGCCCAGGACGACAATCCCGCTGCCCAACTTATCCCGAAGCCAGTCCCCCATCTCCCGCAGGGCCTCCACGCTGGAGACCTCGGCCCGACCGGCCAATACCCTGGTGCCGTTCACTTCCTGCACCGCGCTGAGCAACCCCTCCCCTGCCTGCCGGGCCCCCTGGCGCTCCAGGGCCTCAATGCGCTTCCCCCTCAGATCCAACTCCTCCGTGAGGGCTTTGGCCCGCCCCTCCAACTCGCCAAGAGAGGTCTGCAAAAGGTCCGCCACGCCCTGCAGGAGGTTGAGCCGCTCCCGGATGAAGGCCTCTGCCCCGTGGCCCGTCAGGGCCTCGATGCGCCGCATCCCAGACCCAACGCTGCTCTCCGAGACGATCACGAAGGCGCCCACCTCCCCCGTGCGCTCCAGGTGGGTGCCGCCGCACACCTCCAGGCTGAAGGTTTGAGCCTGCCCTGAGCCTGCCGAAGGGTTGGCCACCTCCACTACCCGCACCTGGTCGGCGTACTTCTCGCCAAAGAAGGCCAGCGCCCCCTGCTGGAGGGCAGCCTGGTAGGAGGTCTCCCGCTTGTGCACATTCAGATTCTCTCGGACCTTCTGGTTGACCAGTCGCTCCACCTTCTGGAGATCCTCCTGGGTGATGGGCAGCGGCGAGGTGAAGTCGAGGCGAAGGCGATCCGGCGTCACCAACGACCCCGCCTGGCGCACGTGGGAGCCGAGGACATCTCGCAGGGCGGCGTGGAGCAGGTGGGTGCCCGTGTGGTTGCGGGCCGACGCCAGACGCCGCTCCGGGTCCACCCGGGCCTCGACGAGGTCGCCTAGCTCCACGGCGCCTTTGACCACCCGCCCCACATGCACAACGAGGTCTCCCACGGGGCGCTGGGTGTCCTCCACATGGATGGCCCCCTGGGGGCCCAGGACCTCTCCCCCGTCGCCTGCCTGGCCACCGCCCTCTGGGTAGAAGGGGGTCTCCCGCAGGACCACCTCCACCTGCTGGCCCTCGCTAGCCCTGGTCACCACCTGCCCATCTACTAGGAGCCCCACCACCACCGTGGGCTGTATGAGGGTGTCGTAGCCTACAAAGCGGGTGGCCTTCACCCCCAGGGCCTCGTAGGCGCGGGTGCGCTCCACGTCCACGTCGAACCGGTCGGCGGCGCGGGCACGCTTTCGCTGCTGCTCCATCTCCCGCTCAAAGCCCGGCAGGTCCACAGAGAGGCCGTGCTCTTTTGCGATCTCCTGGGTCACCTCTAGCGGGAACCCGTAGGTATCGTGAAGCAGGAAGACCTCGGCATCCGAAAGGGTCCTCGCCCAATCTTGGACGCTGGCGGCTGCCAACCCTACCGCTTGCGGGCTGTGCAAGTCCCTAAGGAAGTCATGGTATCTAAAGAGCATCTGTTGGCCTGCCATCTGTTCCCCAACTTGCCGCGCGGACGGGGGGTAAAGGATGAGCCCGTGGAAGCCATGCTCTTCCAAGATCGTCCCCGCTTCGTCGGGGCTGGGCTTTCTTGAGAGGCCGAATTCTAGAATCCTTGGTATAGCCGCGACATGTTCTTTCCGGTGGGCTACCATCCCGTCTAAGATAGCTAGGCCACGACCAAAGGTCTGGCCGAACCGCTCCTCCTCGCCCTGGATGACAGATAGGACGAACTGCCTCTCCCGCACCAGCTGGGGATAGCTCGACCCCATGTGGTCAATCACCACCTGGGCCATCTCCTTCAGGAAGGGCTCCTGGAGCCCCAGGCGACGGCCAAAGCGGATGGCGCGCCGCAGCACCCGCCGCAGCACGTACTCCCGCCCCTCGTTCCCCGGCACGACACCGTCGGCGATGAGGAAGACGACAGCCCGCGAGTGCTCGACCACCACTCGGATGGCTTTGTCTGTCTCCTGGTCCTGCCCGTATGTCTTGTTTGCCAGCTCCGCCACCTTGGCGATGATGGGGGCGAAGAGGTCGGTGTCGTAGACGTTGTCCTTGCCCTGGAGAACGGCCGCCATCCGCTCCAGCCCCATGCCGGTGTCAACGCTGGGCCTGGGCAACGGGGTACGGCTGCCATCAAGGTGCTGGTAGAACTGCATGAACACCAGGTTCCACAGCTCCACGAAGCGGGCGCAGCGGTCGCAGTTGGGGTGGCAACCGACGTCCGGATCAGTCTTGTAGTCCGCCACCTCCAGGGACCCGGCCATGGGGCGGCAGCCGCGCTCGGCGCCGAAGTCGTAGTGGATCTCCGAGCAGGGGCCACAGGGCCCCTCGGAGCCGGCGGGGCCCCAGAAGTTGTCGGAGCGGCCGTACCGGTAGATCCGCTCCTCTGGCACCCCCACCACGTCGCGCCAGATGTGGAAGGCCTCATCGTCATCGGTGTAGACGGTCACCCACAGGCGGTCAGCGGGCAGGCCCAGCCGCTTGGTCATCAGCTCCCAGGCCCAGGGGATGACCTCCGGCTTGAAATAGTCGCCGATGCTGAAGTTGCCCAGCATCTCGAAGAAGGTGAGGTGCTTGGTGTCCCCCACCGACTCGATGTCACTGGTGCGGAAGCACTTCTGGCAGGAGGTGAGCCGCGAGCGGGGCGGCGTGGCCTCGCCGGTGAAGTAGGGCTTGAAGGGGACCATCCCCGCGCTGGTGAGCAGCAACGTCGGATCGCCCACGGGGATCAACGACCCGCTGGGCATCCGCAGGTGTCCCTTCTCCTCGAAAAAGGAGCGGAACAGGTCACGGAGCGCGTCACCGGTCATGGCGTTCCCAGCCAAGGCGTCCTCTTTGCGGGCATCTTCACACGTGTAGCTGTAGAGGCGGTTGCTCTCAGAGGATTGTAGGGGAGTCCGCTAAGGGTGTCAAAACCAGGGCGTGCCCTGCACCCACACTCCAATCCGTGTCCAGTAGACCCCCCTGCTGGGATGGCTCGCCTCAACTTGTCGGGACGGGCAGATTACTCAATAATTCTCTTCGACCATCCCCCGTATCCCCCTTCCTTCCAGGAAGGGGGATACCTCCAGACCCCCACCAAAGGGGCTGCGCCCCTCTGGACTCCACTTTTTCATCACCCCGCAGGTCGTCCGCAGGGCCTCAGCGCCCTGCCCTACCGCCCAACGAGAAACACTGGTAGAATGGGTAGCATGTTGTTTAATCGCGCAGGGAGGAGCATGGAGGAGATGTCCTGGGGACAGGGTGCCGGGGAATCCCCCGTGGGGTTGGCGCTGTGCATCTGTCCCCACCTCAAGGAGTTCCTGGCCATAGACCAGCGGAAGGAACTGGCGGGCCGGCCACTGGTCCGGTTGCTCTCCGCCGACGCCGTCTTTGACGAGGAGTTCTCCCGACAGGTGGAGGAGCAGTTTTCCTGCGCGCTTCGGGAACGAACGCGCCCCTTCATCACCCTCATGGCCCTTCCGCAGGTGGTCGAGGTGCTGGTGCGCAGCTCCTCCCTGGCTGCAATCCTGCGCGCCCTGGACCAAGGGAACCCAGCCACCACCACACCCAAGGTCGCCGTCCTTCTCTTCAACGGAGAAACCCTCAGCTTGAACGAGGAGGAGTTGGCCCAGACCTTGCGGGAGGTCTTGGGGGCTGACGCCGACCCGGAGATTGTCATCACGGCTCAACGGCGCCTGACCCAACTCCTGGCCCAGGAGCAGCAACACGAGCGCCAGGTGCAGCAAGACTGGCTTCGCAGGGTGATCGGTGGAAGCGCGGGCGATTTCTTCACCTTGTGGAAGCAACCCGACTAGATCTCCCCGAGGAGGCATTGTGGCAGGCCTCTACATCGCCTCAGACCGTAGGGGAAGCGGACGAACAGCCCTCACTGCCGGCATAGCCACGCTCCTGGAAGCCCAAGGCTTCCCTGTCCGGGTGGCGAAACCCCTCTATCTCCGCGAGGCCACCGGGCCTCAGGATGACACCGATGGGGCGGATTACCGGCACTTGGGATTGGACCTCCCAGGGGCCACCATCGCCGTTACGCCTCAAGATCTGCGCGACGGCTTGCGTGGCCCGTTGCAGGATCGTATAAAGGCATCCCTCCCAGGCGGCCTCCCAGAGGGCAAGGTGACCATCCTCGAGGGGCTCCCTGGCGTGAACCCGTCGGACCCGGTGGCTCGCGCCTCCGCGGAGCTCGCCGCTCTTCTCGACACCAGAGTCATCGTGGTGGCGCCCTTCACCCCAGAATTACAGGCCGAGTCGTTGACCAGGGCGCACCAGCTGTTTGGAAATAGGCTCCTGGGCATCGTCATCAACGGCGTCGGCCGCCACCAGGCCCACTGGGCACGGACCACCCTCGCTTCAGAGATCCAAGACCAGGGCGTGCTTGTCCTGGGAGTCATCCCCGAGGACCGGCGTCTCATGGGAATCCGCGTGCGCGACATCGCCCAGGAGCTCCATGGGGAACTCCTCCAGGGTGAGGAGCGGGCTGATGCTCTGGTGGAGCACCTGATGCTAGGTGCCAACGTGCTGGACGATTCGACCCTTTACTTCCAACAGCGGGCCCACAAGGCCGTCCTGGTCCGGGGAGACCGCCCGGACATCCAGATGGGCGCCCTGGCCACCCCCACCGCCTGCCTGGTGCTGACGGCGGGCAAGGACCCCGTCCAGTACGTTCAGTACGAGGCCGAGCAGGAAGGCGTCCCCCTCATCCGCGTCTCTCAGCCAACACTCCAGGCCGCCGAGGCGCTGAACGGCCTGCTAGCGCGAGCCCGCTTTGACCACCCTCACAAGCTGGAGCGGTACCAGGAGTTGCTGCGGCAGCACCTGACCTGGGAGCCTATCAGGAGGGCTCTTTCAGGCTAAGCACCTCTCCTCCTACCGGCGTCCTGGACGCAGCCAGGACACGATCACCGCTCTCCCCTTAAGAACCCAAGGGTTGCAGTCCGAGAAAAAACGTGTATACTACTGGTTTACCACCTTTAAAGGGGGGGACGGTGATTGAATGCACTAGGTACCCACTTGCTTCTGGAGCTTCGTGACTGTGACCCACAGCTCTTGGACAACCTGACCTACATCCACGAGGTCATGGTAAACACCGCCGTCGAGGTGAGAGCTACCATTGTGGGAGAAGCCTTCCACAAGTTCTCCCCTTGGGGGGTTACGGGAGTGGTGGCTATATCCGAATCCCACATTTGCGTCCATACCTGGCCCGAGCACCGCTACGCCGCCGTGGACATCTTCACCTGCGGCATCACCGTGGACCCGTATCGGGCCGCTGAGCTCATCATCCAGCGCCTGGACTGTAAGGATCCCTCCATCACCGAGATAAAGCGAGGGGTGATCCCCCAGCCGATGCCGAGTGCCAGGAGCTAAGGGCCGCATGTTACAGGGAAGCTCGACATGGTTCTCGGAGGTGATCGGCCCCGGCCTTCTCCAGCTGTCCTCCATTAAAGCCGTTTATTACCAGGGCAACACCCAATACCAGCACGTAGAGGTGCTGGAGATGGGGGGCTTTGGACGCTGCCTCGTCCTGGACGGCAAAACCCAGTCCGCCGAGGCCGACGAGTTCGTCTACCACGAGTCCCTGGTGCACCCCGCCCTCCTGTCCCACCCCAACCCGCGGCGAGTCTTCATCGCCGGCGGCGGCGAAGGGGCCACCCTTCGCGAAGTCCTGGCGCACAAGAGCGTCCAGGAGGTCGTGATGGTGGACATAGACCGGGAGGTGGTGGAGCTTTGCCAGCAGTACCTTCCGCTGCACCATCAGGGCGCCTTCGACGATCCCCGGGCATGCCTGCTGTTCCAGGACGCCAAGGTCTATTTAGAGCAGAACACAGAGCCCTTTGACGCCATCGTTCTGGACCTGCCCGACCCCATTCAGGGAGGCCCGGCCGCCATGCTGTACACTCAGCGCTTTTTTCAGCTCGTACGCCAGCGACTGAGCCCCGGCGGTCTCATGGTGGTGCAGTCGGGCTCCTGCGGCCCCATCAACTACATGGACGTCTTTCCCGCTATCCACAACACCCTGGAGACCGTCTTCCCCGCCGTCCGCTCCTACGCCGTCACCGTGGCCTCCTTCGTCAGCCCCTGGGGATTCACCGTGGGATCCTTGGGGCCGGACCCGGCGCCCCTCACGCCCGCCGAAGTGGACCGCCGCCTGGCCGCCCGCGTCACCAAGCCCCTGCGCCTGTACGACGGCGTGACCCACCAGCACCTGTTCGCCCTCCCCAAGTACCTCCGCCAGGCCCTGGACGCCGAGCAGCGGGTCATCACCGAAGAGACCCCCGTCTTTGTGGTGTAACCGCACTCCACGCTTGATGCTTTCCCCACAGGGAGACTGGCCCTCTGGCATGAGCAACCTGTATGGAGACAGCAAGTTGCAGAGAGTTCAGCCGCTTGCGTTTGGTTCCTCCTCATTCCACAATGGCTGGCTGGTGAGATAGAGAAACACACCTTTCGCGTAAGGTCGTATGCCTGAAGGTGAGCTTCAAGAGGACATCGCGGTATCTCCGCCGCAGAACCTCGTGCAACGGGCACGAGGTATGTATTACGGGTGGTGGCTTGCCATCGCCGGATCATTTATTGGCGTTTTCGCTTCCCTCAGCCAATACAGCGCCACGGTCTTTTTCCTTCCCATCAGCGAAGAGATGAAACTGAGCCGAGCCCGGATGTCCCTGGCCTTCTCCGCCGCCCGGTTGGAGGGCAGCATAGAGGGGCCCTTAGTCGGCTATCTGAACGACAAGCTGGGGCCCCGGCCCATGCTGCTCTTCGGGCTAGCGATGGCAGGCGGGGGGTTCATCCTCCTCGCCATGCTGGCCCACGGCTACTGGTCGCTGTTCCTTATTTGGGTGTTCATTCTGTCCCTTGGCTTCCAGGCCGGTTTCTTCAGTGCGCTGACGCCGGCCATGAACATCTGGTTCGTGCGGCGGCGCACCACCGCCATTAGCTTCCTCAGCTCGGCGAACCGCGTCGGTGGCTTCATCTGGGCGCCGGTCCTCGCCTACATTGTCGTGCAGCACGGCTGGCGCACCGCCGCCGTGGTCGCGGGAATCCTGATCCTTGTCATCACGCTCCCCCTCAGTTTGCTGTTTCGACGCTCGCCGGAGAGCATGGGCCTGCACCCAGATGGAGACAAAGGGCCGGCAGACGCCGTGCCGAGCGGCCCGAGGAGCCGGGCATCAGAGGCGGCCACCAGCACCCTTGGCGGCTTCACTGTAAAGCAGGCGCTGAAGACGGGTGCCTTCTGGCAGTTTGTCGCGGCGAGCCTTTTCCAGGGGACCTCCATGGCAGCGATCTCGGTGCATATGATCCCCATCCTGGTATGGAAAGGGGTGGGGCAGCAGAGTGCGGCCAACATCTTCGCCATCGTCCCCCTCATCGGCATCCCCATGACCCTGGTCTACGGACAGCTGGGGGACCGATTCAAGCCGTGGCGAGTGTTAGGGTTGGCCACCCTGGTCAGCACCATAGGCCTGGCGTTCCTCGTCTTTGGCAAGGGAGTGTGGCCCCTCTACGCCTTTGTGGTGCTTCACGGTCTGGGGGAGTCGGCCAGCGCTCTGGGCATTGCCACTAGCGGCGAGTTTTTTGGGCGCAAGAGGTTCGCCACCATCAGGGGCATCCAAAACGCCCTCAGCTCCCCCATTGGCTTTGCCGCGCCCATCTTCGCCGGCTGGGTCTACGATCAGACGGGAAGCTACCTGGGAGTGCTCTTGCCGGTCTTTTTCCTGCGGCTTGTCTCCGTCCCCCTCTATCTGTTTCTGCGAAAACCGGAACAGCCCGTGTCACCGGCGCACTCCGCCTCTTCAACAGTGTGACCCACCAGCGCCTCTTCGCCCTCCCCAAGCACCTCCGCACGGCCCTGAACGCCCTCTGGCTCGCTTTGCCTTCCCCCACAGTGCCGGTGGTAGAATGGCGTTGGCTGGCCTATGGGGCGACGGAGATTGCCAGCCCCCGCTGGCGCACCAACCTGAACTCGAGCTAACATGACCACCCTCCTCGAAGGCCTGAACCCCCAGCAGCAGGAGGCTGTCCAGCACGTGGACGGCCCCCTCCTCATCATCGCCGGGCCCGGCAGCGGCAAGACCCGCGTCCTGGTCCACCGCATCGCCTACCTGGTGCGCGACCTGGGGGTGAGGCCCTGGCGAATCGTCGCCGTCACCTTCACCAACAAGGCCGCCCGCGAGATGAAGGAGCGGCTGGAGCGCTTGATGGGCCCTCAGGCCCACGACCTCACCATGGGCACCTTCCACGCCACCTGCGCCATGCTCCTGCGCCGCGAGGGCGACGCAATCGGCCTGGACCGCACCTTCACCATCTACGACGACGAGGACCAACAGGACGTGATCAAGCAGGTCATGGAGGAGCTGGAGATTGACCCAAAGCGGTACAAGCCCCAGGCTATCCTGGCCACCATCTCTAACGCCAAAAGCCAGCTCTTGACCGCCGAGGAGTACCGCCTGCGGGTTCAAAACTACTTCGAGGAGGTGGTGTCGCGGGTGTACCAGCGATACCAGGAGCTCCTGGACCGCGGCAACGGGGTGGACTTCGACGATCTGCTGCTCAAGACCTACCTCCTGTTCCACTACCACTCGGACGTCCTGGAGCGGTGGCAAGAGCGGTACCTCCACGTGATGGTGGACGAGTTCCAGGACACCAACGTCGCCCAGTACGCCATCGCCCGCCAACTCGCGGGCAAGCACCGAAACCTGTGCGTCGTTGGCGACCCAGACCAGTCCATCTACTCCTGGCGCAACGCCGACATCCGCAACATCCTCTCCTTCCAGCGGGACTTCCCCGATGCCAAAACCGTCAACCTGGCACACAACTACCGCTCCTCCAGGACCATCCTGGAGGCGGCCAGCGCCGTCATCGCAGCCAACACCCAGCGCATCCCCCAGCACCTCACCACCTCCAACCCCCAGGGAACCCCCATCACGGTGACCGAGGCCTACAACGAGGAGGAGGAGGCGCTGTTCATCCTGAGAGAGGTGATGCGCCTCGCCAAGACCCAACACCACAGCTACCGCGACTGCGCCGTGATGTACCGCACCAACGCCCAGTCCCGAGCCCTGGAGGAGGCATGCGCCCGCGAGGCTGTGCCCTACAAGCTGGTGGGCGGCGTGAAGTTCTACCAACGCCGCGAGGTGAAGGACGTCCTGGCCTACCTGCGGGTCATCTCCAACCCCGGCGACGAGGTGAGCCTGGCCCGCATCCTCAACGTGCCACCCAGGGGCATCGGCACAAAGACGGTGGACCAGCTCACCTTCATGGCCAGGGCCCGGGGCCTCTCCCTCTACGCCACCCTGGAGGGCCTTGAGCAGGCACATCCAGCGGAGAACCTCCCGTGGACCCCCAGAAGCAACAAGGCCCTCACGGGGTTCGTCCACCTGCTGCAAGGGCTGCGCCAGGAAAGCCAGCGCCTCCAGGTGGCCGACCTGGTGGAGGCCGTGGTGGAGCAAACGGGGATGCGGGCCCACCTGAAGGCAGACCGCCAAGATGGGGAGGAACGCCTGGAGAATATCGCGGAGCTAAAGGCGGCAGCCGGGGAGTTCAACACCCTGGAGCCCAAAGAGGGGCTGGCCACCCTGCTGGAGAGGGCCGCCCTGATGAGCGACGTGGACAAGCTCGACGAGGAGCAGCAGGGCATCACCCTCATCACGCTGCACCAGGCCAAGGGGCTGGAGTTCCCCGTGGTGTTCATCGCCGGCATGGAGGAGGGGCTGCTCCCCCACATCCGCGCCATCAGGGATGAGGACCCGGCCCAGATGGAGGAGGAGCGCCGCCTCTGCTACGTGGGCATGACCAGGGCCAAGGAGCGCCTGTACCTGACCCACGCCTTTCGGCGTGGCTTTGGGGGCCGGGGGGAGCCTCGCATTGCATCCCGGTTCCTCAGCGACCTGCCCAGGCAGCTCATCGAGGCGCCGACAGCCTCGACGCCACCGCCCGTGCCACGGCGGCGGGCTGACCTCTCACCCCTGCCCGAGCCCGCCAACACCACCTCCCAGAAGTCTCCTCTCAAGGCGGGCGACAAGGTGCACCACCCTCGCTTTGGCGAGGGTATCGTGGTCAGGTGCATCCCAGCGCGGGACGACCACGAGGTGACTGTGGCTTTTGGGAACGGTCAAGGGGTGAAGCGCCTGCTGCTGAGCTACGCACCGCTGACCAGGGTGCAAGGGTAAGAAAACATTCTCCCTATAGCAGGGAGAGGGCTGGGTGGGGGTGGAAAGACCCAGCAGCAACCGGGTGTCACCTAGGCTAGCTGATGACTTGCTCCAGCACCTTCACCAGGCCGGCCCCCAGCAGGCCCACAACAGGAAAGGTGAGAATCCACGCCACTACGATCCTGCGGGCTACTCCCCAGCGCACCGCCGAGATACGGAGCGTCGCCCCCTGGCCCAGAATAGTGCTGGTGATGGTGTGAGTGGTGCTCAGAGGGATCCCCAGGCGTGAAGCCGTCTCGATAACGGCGGCGGCGGCGCTCTCCGCCGCAAACCCGTTCACAGGGCGCATTTTTACGATGCGCACCCCCAGCGTGCGGATGATCTTCCAGCCCCCAAAGGAGGTCCCTAGAGCCATGACCGTTGCTGAAAGAAAGATGACCCAAAAGGGGATGTGGAAGGTGGTGATATACCCGCCCACAAAGAGCGCCAGGGAAATAATCCCCATGGTCTTCTGCGCATCGTTGGAGCCATGACTGAAGGCCATGGCCGCCGCCGAAACGATCTGAAGACGACCAAAGATGCCGTTGACTCGGGATGCGGTAGAGCGACGAAAGAGCCAGTAGAGGCCCAGCATGAACAGATAGCCACCGAAAATCCCGAACACCAGGGAGAAGAGCATCCCCAGAAAGACTTTCTCCACCCCGCTTCCTAGGACCACGCTGAACCCGCCTGTGGCAATGGCCGCGCCCGCAACACCACCAATAAGGCTGTGACTGCCGCTGACCGGCATGCCCAGATAGAGGGTCACGAACTCCCATATGATCGCGGCACTCACCCCGGCAGCCACTATGGTCAGGGTAACAACCTCGGGGTCTATAATGCCCACCCCTACCACTTTGGCTACCGCGGTGCCGGAGAGAGCACCCAATAGGTTCATGAGGGAGGCCATCGCGACCGCCACCGCGGGGGTCAGGACCCTGGTGGAGACCACCGTGGCAATGGCGTTGGCAGCATCGTGGAAACCGTTAGCGAAATCGAAGAGAAGCGCAAGGGAAATGACAATGATCAGAAGTCCTATGGGTGTCTCGATCATGAAGTTGGCAACTCCCCTCGGGTCTTTAGGCGTTCTCCAGCACGATCCCCTCCAGCACGTTGGCTACGTCCTCACACCGGTCCGTGGCCCCTTCCAGGAAGCCATAGATCTCCCGCCACTTCAACACCTCAATCGCCGAGGTACCGTTGTTGAACAGGTCTCCTATGGCCCGGCTTGTCACGTGGTCGGCCTCGTTCTCCAGGCGGTTGACCTCTATGGCGTAGGGAAGAATCTCCCGCAGCTTGGAGCCACGAAAGTGCAGGAGGGAGACGGCCGCCTCCATCTGCCGAGTAGACTCCAGAATAATCTTTGCCAGCTCCTGGGCCGGCTTGCTAGGTGCAACAATCCGGTACTCGACCATATGGCGGGCCGCGTCCTCAATGGCGTCCACCACATCGTCCAGCCGCTCCCCAAGATTCGCGATGACCTCCCGGTCCAGGGGCGTCACAAAGGTGCGGTGGAGACTTTGCATGATCTCGTGGATGAGCCCATCCCCCACCTCCTCCAGACGCATGATCTCCGCCACTTTGGCGGGCACGTTTTCGTAGTGCTCCATCAAATCAAGGAGCCTCTTGGCCGTCTCCGTGGCGTTGGCAGCGCTGCTGTGCAACAGTTGAAAGAACCGCTGCTCTCTGGGAATAAACGAGAGCCTAAACATAACCCACCTCCCTAAAATAAGAGGCCCTTCTTCTCGCGTAAACGGGCCATTCACACCGACTCTCAGGCCCCGGAAGGGGCATTTTGACACAGCCATAAAATCATCATTCTCAATTTTGCCACAGGCCACAAGGAGTGTCAAGCTCCAATACCCTGTGCTCCCCCCGTGGGGATGTGATCCCCCTGGGCCGCCTGGGTCACCAACCACTCGTCCCTGGTGAGCTCCATGCGGATGAACTGGTACTTCCCTCGGCGGACCGGCCCCACCTCGCGGAAGCCGCTCTTGGCGAACGACTTCCGCGCTCGTTGGTTCCACTCCAGCGTATGGAGGTAGAAGAGCCTAATAGGGGTCTGGGTGAACACGTAGGTCGTCAGAGTGTTGACAGCGTCGGTGCCGTACCCCTGGCTCCAATACTCCTTGTCCCCCACCATGATCCCCATCTCCGCCTGCTTCCTGACCAGGTCAATGTCGTAGAACATGACGTTGCCGATATGCTTGCCGTCGAGGGTGTCCACGGAGAAGCGGCACGACCAGGGGCTGGGGATCCCCATCTCCTCCCTGTAGAACCGAAGGAACTCCTCAAAGGACATCCGAATAGGCGCCGTGGCATCCAGACGGGAGAGCTCGTCGTCCACCCGCCAGGCGTAGTCGTCCCTGGCGTCCTCCAGCCGCTTCTCCCGCAGAACCACCCGCTCGCCCGGGACAACGATGTCACCGCTGTTCATGGTCCACGCCTGTTACCTGTCTCATCGCTTCGTGAACCATCCGCGCCTCTTCCTGAAACGCCAGCCGGTTCACCGCCTCCTCGATGGAAAACCAGCGCACCTCATCAAACTCGGCATCGTGGGATTCAGGAGACCCCCCTATGGGTTCCATGAGGAAGAAGTACACCGTCTTGTGGAAGCGCACTCCGTTTCTTTGCCCGACGAACCAGTAGGAGATACTGTCCACGGGGGCCAGCAGCTTCACCTCCAGGCCCGTCTCCTCCCTAACCTCTCGCAGGGCCGTCTGCTCCAAGGTCTCCCCGGGGTCCGGGGTCCCCTTCGGCAGGCGCCACTGCTCCGGAGAAGCATGGCCGCAAAGAACCACCTCAAGGCGGCCGTCCCTCACCTGGACTACCACGCCTCCGGCCGACACCAGTTGTTCCACGCGCCGTTCTTGGGTCCCCATATCAGAAGCCTGACGCCCCTCTCGGTCCTTGTCCGTTCACCCAGCCCTAGCAGGGTGATGAAAAACTCCTCCGACCCCCGATATCCCGATGCTGCATCGGGACCCCTGTCCCCCTTCCTGGCCAGGAAGGGGGTAAAAACGTATATCTGTCCCGACCCATCGGGATTGCACTCCCCTTTTTCAGCAACCTGCCCAATCCTCCTCAAGGCGGGCAAGTCGCAGGCTTCGCGCCCCCTAAGGCCCTACGATGTTATCGTCTTCCAGCTCCATCTGCCGCAGGGCCTCTTCCACCGCCTCAACAATCCCCTGGTCAGAGGAGGACAGGTAGGACTGCAAGAGACGCTTTGCCTGTCTGCCTCCAATGCGACCGCAGGCCTGGACAGCCGCCAGTTGGACCTGATAATCCTCGTCGCGGACCAGGGGCGCCAGATGGGCCACCGCCTCCTCTGTCCCCAGCTCTCCGCAGGCGTTGACGGCCTCGTACCTCACGGCGGGGTCGCTGCTTTTCAACTCTCTGACGAGCACAGAGAACCAGCGAGGGTCGGCGCTCTTTCCCATGGAATAGATGGCGCTGCACCTCAACTCCGCATGATCCCCTTCATAGGCCTTCTGGATGAACTCCTGGACCTCGGGGGTGTTGAACGGGGCCATGGCTTCCAACGCCTTGCGACGCACCTCGACGGCGTCCTCGGGCCGGCGAAGCACCTCCAGGAGAGCCGTCTCCACCCGCTTCTGGTGCTTCTCCAAAAGATTGCCCTCCACCGCCAGTTGGGCAAACTTCCCCAGCCCTATCGCCGCAGCGGCCTTCACCTCCAGCGAAGGGTCTCCCCGAAGGAGTTCCACCAAGCGAGGGATAAGGGTACTGTCCTCACACTCCCAGAGGCCCGCGATGGCCCTTTGGCGCACCTGCTGATCAGCGTCCCGCAGGCAAAGCTTGAACACGGTTGAAAAATCCAACTCCACGCTATCCTCCGCCA
>SHYH01000002.1 GCA_009692865.1 Dehalococcoidia bacterium | reverse complement strand
CCTCTGGACTCCCCTATTCCCGCAGCTATTCCCGAAACCTGCTAAATGGTACCACTCCTCCTTACCAACCACCACTCCAGGCTGTCGGCCAGGGCCATCCAGCTCGCCTCGATGATGTTCGAGGAGGCCCCCACGGTGTGCCACACGCTCTCCCCGTCGGTGCACTCGATGAGGACCCGCACAACGGCGCCCGTGGCCCCGTCGGGGTTCACCACCCGCACCTTGTAGTCCACCAGCTTCACACGCTCCACCTGGGGGTAGAGCTCCTTTAAGGCCTGGCGCAAGGCTGCGTCCAGGGCGTTGACGGGCCCGTTGCCCTCGCCCGCCACGTGGGCCACACGGGTGCCCAGGCGCACCTTCACGGTGGCCTCGGCCAGCACGCCGTCGCCCGCGGCGCCCTCCGTGGCGCGGCGGCGCTTTTCCACCACCACCAGGTAGTCCACCAGCTCGAAGGGGGGCGTATACCCGGGGATCAACCGACGGGCCAGCAGCTCAAACGAGGCGCCGGCCACCTCGTATTGGAAGCCCAGGCTCTCCCGCTCCTTCACCACCTCTACCAGGCGGCGCACCGACTCCGGTGTCGCCTGGTCGGCCAGCCCCAGCTCCCGCAGCTTGAAGGCCACGTTGCCCCGGCCCGCCAGCTCGGAGACCAGGACCTGGGTGGCGTTGCCCACCAGTTGGGGCGGGATGTGCTGGTAGCTTTGCTCCACCTTGGCCATCGCGGAGGCGTGGAGGCCCGCCTTGTGGGTGAAGGCGTTGACGCCCACGTAGGGCTGGACGGTGTTGGGGGGGATGTTCACCACCTCGCCCACGTAGCGGGACACCTCCGTGAGCGAGGCCAACTGCTCGGGGGTGACGCAGGGGATGTCCATCTTGAGCTGCAGGTCGGCGATGATGGAGAGGAGGTTGGCGTTGCCGCACCGCTCGCCGTAGCCGTTCACGGTGCCCTGGACCTGGGTGACGCCTGCCTGGATAGCCGCCAGGCTCGTGGCGACGGCGGTGTCGGCGTCGTTGTGGGCGTGGATACCCAGGGGAACGCGCACCTCCCGCCTCACCAGCGAGACCGCCGCGGCCACCTGGTGGGGCAGGGCGCCGCCGTTGGTGTCGCACAGGACCAGGCAGTCGGCCCCAGCCTCTTGAGCCGCGCGGAGGGCCTGGAGGGCGTAGGCAGGGTTGGCGCGGAAGCCGTCGAAGAAGTGCTCGGCGTCGAAGAATACCTCCCGCCCCCGCCCCTTGAGGAAGCGGATGGAGTCGGCGATCATGGCCAGGTTCTCCTCCAGGGTGGTCTCCAGTACCTGGGTCACGTGGAGGTCCCAACTCTTGCCCACCAGCGTGATGGTGCGGGTCTCGGCGCTGAGGAGGGCCAAAAGGGTGGGGTCTGTCTCGGCCCGCTGGCCGACGCGACGGGTGCTGCCGAAGGCGACGAGGGTGGCGTGGTGAAGGCGGAGGCCCCTGGCCTGGCGGAAGAACTCGTCGTCCTTGGGGTTGGCGCCGGGCCACCCGCCTTCGACGTACTGCACACCTAGCTCGTCCACCTTTCGGGCGACCTTTAGCTTGTCCTCCACGGAGAGGGAGATGCCCTCCTGCTGTGCGCCGTCGCGCAAGGTGGTGTCATAGAGCACTACGCCTGCCATTGCACTGCCTCCTGCGTCCCGTTGGGCCTAGATCGCCCTTCTCGTAGTAGCTGCCAAGCCTCTTCTCCCCTGGAGGGGAGAAGATCAGGGTGAGAGGGAACCTTCACCGCTGCCCTCTCCCTGGAAGGGAGAGGGGGAAATACTCTATCTGGGGGACACTCCCAAACTCCCGGTAATTCCGATGAGACGGGACTGCACGCCCCGTTTGCAATACCCTGTGAAGGGGGAAGGAGGAGGCGGAGCTTGGGCCATGACCTTGGGCCGCGGCTCCGGTAAGCTGCGCTACTCCACCCAGGGGATGAACTGCTTCCACTCCTCCTGAAGGCGGTGGCGGGTGAAGAGGTAGTAGGGGTTGGGCTTGGGTGGTTGCGGGCGTGTCATGAGGCGCATATGGGCCTCCTTGGGGGTGCGGCCAGCCTTGCGGTGGTTGCAGGCGACGCAGGCGCTGACCACGTTCTCCCAGGCGTGAGGGCCACTGTGCACCCTGGGGATGATGTGGTCCAGGGTCAGCTCACGGGAGACCTTGCCGCAGTATTGGCAGGTGTAGTGGTCCCGCTCAAACACCTCTCGCCGGGCCAGGCGCCGGTTGCCTACAGGCCGTCTCACCATGTACACGAGCCTGATAACCGAGGGAAGGGGGAAGGAGTGGGAGACGGTCTGGACGCTGCCACGCCCGTCCGTCAGAAGCTCCGCCTTTCCTTTGTCCACCAGGACCAGGGCCCGCCGAACGTTGCAGATGTTGAGCGGCTCGTAGTTCTGGTTGAGGACAAGGACCGTTTCGTTGATCATGGCCTCACGGGTCGTTTCTTTGGCGCCTTGGCAGTTCCTTCGTGCTCCTCACAGGGGTGCTGGGGCGTTGGTGGCGCAGTGGCCAGGGTTAATCACCCGTTGGAACTCCTGGGGCAGAATGTCCCTGGCCAGCCCGGTCAGGTTTTGGGCCACCGCGGAGCCGTCCACTGCCCTAGTCAGGACTCCCAGGGGCAGGTGACAGCCCGCTAGGGTGAGAACGGTCACCAGCGCCAGCCCCACCAACAGACCTAACAGGGCCCCCACGAGGTTATCCACCCACCCGAGGAAGACCAGCTTCAGCAGCCGACGTATCGCCCATCCTATCAACAGCGCCACAAGCATAGTTGCCAGGAAGACGAGGGCGAAGGCGATGAAGGTGGCAACCGCATCGCTGGCGATGACGTTGCTGAGGGTCTGAGCGCCCTCTCTCTGGTATCTGCCTGCGACAAACACCCCCGCCAGTGCTCCACCTGCGGCCACGAGGGCCCAGGTAAAGCCCGTCTGCCATCCAACAATGATGAGCACCACCAGCGCCACCAGGAAAGCAATGTCCAGCCAGTTCATGCCCTCTTTCATGGACTCTAGCAGGGTGCTGATAAACCCGTTCGACCATTCCCCCGTCCCCCTTCCTGGCTAGGAAGGGGGACGGGAATTATATCTGGGGGACACCCTCAGACCCCTGCCAAAGGGGCTTCTCCCCTCTGGACACCCCTTTTCCGCAGCCTGCCAGACCGTTGCCGACTAGTCTACCACAAGCCTCGTGCACATGGGACGGGAGGCTTCCGGGTCAACGGCTCTCTTCCTGGGCGTGCCCTTCCGGCCTCTTGGCCCTGAGCGATAGGTGCTCAAAACGGTGGTAGACGTACAGGATGCCCCAAAGGTAAAGGAGGCCCCACAGGAACCCTCCCAGGACGTCGCTGGCCCAATGGGCGCCCAGGTATATTCGTGACGCCCCTATGGCAAGGAGGATGCATCCCAGGAGCACAGCCAATGCGCCTTTGGTTGCTCCACGTTGTGAGCTGCGCGCCGCCAGGTACAGCAGCAGGCCGAAGAGGATGGTGAAGTGCACCATGTGGCCGCTGGGGAAGGTGCTGCTGTTCGACTGCACGAGCACCTGGACCAGGTCCGGATCGGGGCGGGGCCTGTCAATGATGGCCTTGACCACCTGGTTCATGGCGTTGGGGATGAGCAGGGCCAGGGCGAGGAGCGCAGACTGGCGCTGCCTCAGAACGAAGAGGGCTGCGGCGACGGTCAGCACCTCAACCACCACGCCGGGGGGGCGGCCTGCGTAGTGAAGAAGGAGGGACACCTGTTCCAGGCAGGGAAGGGCGATGGCCTGAAGGGAGAGGCTCACCTGGAGGTCCCACGGGAAGTAGGGGGTGGCCACGGCGCTCGCGGTGAAAGCCCCCGTGGCCATCGCCAGGAGAAGAAATCCCCACAGGCGCCAGGTGCGAATCCATGGGACGACTGGAGGCGTTCGCTTGCTGCCCATCGGCGAGCACTATACGCCTTTCCCCTTTGTGGAGCAATGTGAGCTTGGAGGCTACGCTTGTGACACTTTGGGCTTGGGGCTATAATGGGGTGGTGTCTGGTTCTACGGCTAAGGCGGGCGCTGGAAAGCACCAGGGAACTCCTGGGGGGGGCTCCCCTCCGGGGCCGTTTTCTGCCATAGCTATTGACGGGCCCGGAGCCGCAGGGAAGACCACTGTGGGCCGGGCCCTAGCGGTTCATCTGGGCTATCGGTTTCTGGACACCGGTCTGATGTACCGGGCTGTCACCTGGTTGGCCCTTCAGCAGGGGGTCTCCCTGGAGGACACCGAGGCCCTGGCAGCGCTGGCCCGAAGTCTGGATTTCCTGGTAACGACGCCAACGGAGGCGGAAGAAGAGGTGGTCCTCGTGGAGGGCCGTCCCGTCCTGCGGGACTGGCTGCGCAGCCTCGAGGTAGAGGAGCGAGTCTCCGAGGTCTCGGCGTTGGCTGGGGTTCGGGAGGCCCTGGTGGCCAAGCAGCGCGCCCTGGCCCAAGAGGGACGGGTTGTCATGGTGGGGCGGGACATCGGCACCAACGTCCTCCCGGACGCCCCACTCAAGGTCTATTTGGACGCGTCGCCTGAAGAGCGGGCCCGTCGGCGCTACTTGGAGCGGCGGGGCCGTGGGGAGGAGGCCGATCCGGGGGAGGCTCGGCGGGAGTTGGAGCGACGCGACCGTCTGGACAAAGGCCGTCAGGTGGCGCCCCTTCGCATAGCCGAGGATGCCAAGGTGGTGCTTACGGACGGTCTCAGCGTGGAAGAGGTCACTGAGCTTCTCCTGAAGCTCGCCTGGGCCCACCAGGCCGATTCCTGATCGACTATCGCAAGGGCAGAGGGGCACAGAGATGTTATGCCGCTAGCCTACACCATCAGCAACGGGGTCTTTCGTGGACTCCTGAAGGTCTTGAGCCAATGGAAGGTGGTAGGGAAGGAGGCAGTGCCTCCCAAGGGGCCTCTCCTTGTGGTGTCCAACCACCTGAGCAACGTCGACCCAGCTCTGCTGGCGGTGAGCCTTCCTCGGCGTCTCCACTTCATGGCCAAACGGGGCATCTTTAAGGGCCCGGTGGTGGGCGCCTTTCTCCGCGCCTACGGCGCCCACCCCTTGAACCGAGATGGCCATGACGTCGCGGCTATGCGTTGGTCCCTGCGTCTCCTGCAGGAGGAAGGGGTCCTGGTGGTGTTTCCAGAGGGCACCCGCTCCCCTGAAGGGCTGATGCCAGGACTGCCGGGCGTGGCCATGCTGGCCATTCGATCGCAGGCCCCTATCCTTCCCGTGGCTATCACCGGCACTGAACACCTGCGAGGCCTGTTGCGCCTGACCTGCCCCACTGGGAAGCTCACCGTCACCATCGGAGACCCCTTCTCTCTGCCTCCTATCGAGGGGAAGCTGGAGCGTCCCCAGTTGCAGTCCTTTACCGACCTCATCATGCTCCGGCTGGCTGCCCTCCTGCCCGAAGAGCGCCGGGGCGTGTACCGCACGGGGGCGCCTCGAGGCTCCGCTCATGCCTAGGGGGCTGCGAAAGAGGGGGTGTCCAGTCCCCACAGTCTGGAACACCCCGACGTGTCGGGGCGAACGACCTTGAATGAACGTGGGTGCAGGCCGTAGGTGTTGCACCCCGACTGGTCGGTGGTCCAGTATCCCCGCATCGGGGTCGACGACACTCGATTTATCGGTGGCACGCCCTGCATGTGTATCTGTGGCTTTGAGGGATAAGTATGTGCGGCATCATTGGATACACCGGCACTCGCCTGGCGGCGCCTCTCCTTTTGGAGGGCCTGGCGCGCCTGGAGTACCGTGGCTACGATAGCGCGGGCATCGCCGTGGTCACACCGGAGGGGGAGCTGGCCGTGCGGAAGGCGCCTGGCAAGCTCCGAACCCTGGTCCAGGAGCTGGAGGGAGGACTCCCCCACGGCTTCACCGGCATCGGCCACACTCGATGGGCCACCCACGGACCCCCCACCAAGAACAACGCCCACCCCCACGCGGACTGCGCGGGTGACGTGGTGGTGGTCCACAACGGCATCGTGGAGAACTATCTGGAGCTGAGGAGGAGCCTCATTAAGGAGGGCCACCGCTTCACCTCCGACACCGATACGGAGACCATCGCTCACCTGATCGAGAAGGCCCTCCCCAAGGCTGGGAGCCTAGAGGAGGCCCTACGCTCGGCGGCAGGCGTGCTTCGGGGCGCCAACGCCATCGTCGCCATGAGTCGTCGAGAGCCCTGTACCCTGGTCGCGGTGCGCCTGGGGAATGCAGGAGGGATCACCGTGGGGTACGCCGAGGACGGGATGCTCCTCGCCAGCGATCTCCCTGCCCTGATCCCCCACACTCGCCGGCTGGCCTTCCTGGCCGATGGGGAGGTGGTGGCCATCACCCGCCAGGGAGCGCGGTACTCAGACCTTGCAGGCCGGGTCCTGGAGAAGGGGCCCAAGACCGTCCAACTGGACCCCGAAGCCGCCCACAAGGGGGGCTACCCTCACTTCATGCTCAAGGAGATACTGGAGCAGGCCGAGACGGTGACCAGCGCCTTGCGAGGGCGCATCGCCTTTGACCCGCCGGCGGTCCTGCTGGAGGAGTTTCCTCTTACCCCCCAGGAGGTGCGGGAGATCCGTCGGGTGGTGTTTGTCGGCATGGGCACCAGCTTCCACGCCTGCCAGGTGGCCCGCCTGTGGATGGAGCGGCTGGCAGGTATCCCAGCCGAGGCAGATAACGCCTCGGAGTTTCGCTACCGGCAGCCTCTTTTGGACCGTCACACCCTTGTGGTGGCGGTGGGCCAGTCGGGAGAGACGGCCGACACGCTGGCGGGGATGGAGGAGGCCCTGCGACACGGGGCGCGCCTGGTGACGGTGTGCAACGTGGAGGGCAGCCAGGCCACCCGCAGGGCCGAGGGCGCTCTGCTGATGCGGGCCGGGTTGGAGATCGGCGTGGCCGCCACCAAGACCTTCACCGCCTCCCTGGTGACCCTCTACCTCCTGGCACTGCACCTGGCCAGCCAGCGGGGCCGGATGTCCCCCCAGGACCTCTTGCGCCATCTAGAGGGTTTGACCTCTTTGCCCCACCTCCTGGGCCAGGTGGTGGCCCATCGGGAGGTGTACCGCTCCCTGGCCCAGCGGTACGCCCAGCGGGAGCACTTCCTGTACCTTGGCCGGGGGATGAGCTATCCCATCGCCCTGGAGGGGGCCCTGAAGCTGAAGGAGGTCAGCTACATCCACGCCGAGGGGTACGCGGCTGGGGAGATGAAGCACGGCCCCATCGCCCTGGTTGACGACCGGATGCCGGTGGTGGCCCTGGCCCTGCAGGACCCACTCTACGATAAGATGCTGGCGAACATCTCCGAGGTGAAGGCGCGCGGGGGCACGGTCATCGCCATAGGAACAGCGGGCGACGCCGATCTGGCCCAGCGGGCCGACCACGTCATTCTCCTTCCACCGACGCCTGAGTTGCTGAGCCCGGTGTTGGCGGTGGTTCCCCTACAGCTCTTTGCCTACGAGTTGGCCGTGCACCGAGGATGCGATGTGGACCAGCCCCGTAACCTGGCCAAGACGGTAACGGTGGAGTAAATGACGGTGACGATGCCCTGGCTACGTCCAGGGCCCCGACAGAAGGAGCAGCTCAATGCAAGCAACGAAGGTCCAACGGCCTTCTCCACTCCAGGTCTTCTCCGCCCTCAAAAGCGCAGGGTACCGACGTTACTGGCTGGGGACGGTGGCCTCGGTGCTGGGGTTCCAGATCATGACCATCGCCCAGGGGTGGCTCATCTACGACCTGACAGGATCAAAGCTTTACCTGGGCTACGTTGGGCTGGCGGCGGGCCTGCCTGCCATCGTGCTCAACCTGTTCGGTGGGGTGGTGGCGGACAAGGTGAACCAGCGCCGCTTGCTGTTGCTCACCCAGTCCAGCTCCAGCGCCGTGATGTTTGTGGTGGCCACCCTTACCCTGACGGGTCGAATCGAGGTGTGGCACCTCCTGGTCAGCTCGTTTCTCATCGGGGCTCTCCAGGGCTTTGATACCCCCACTCGCATATCCCTCTTCCCTCAGCTCATCGAGCGCAAGGACATGATGAACGCCGTGGCGTTGAACTCCATGGTGTACCAGGGCACCCGGATCATTGGGCCGGCCCTGGGGGGCGTCATCATTGGGATGCAGTGGGGCGTGGCCCCGGCCTTCTACGCTGGCTTCCTTGGTTTCCTGGTCATGGTAGGCATGATATTCACCCTGAGGGTCCCGCATGTTCCCCGGGCCCAGGGCGCCTCCATGCTCCAGGACATGGCCCAGGGGCTGGGTTTCATCGCCCGCACCCCCATCTTTGCCTTCCTCATCGGCATGACCTTCTTCAACAGCGTCTTCGGGATGTCCTACATCTTTCTCCTGCCTGTCTTCGCCAAGGACATCTTCAATGTGGGGGCCTCGGGGTTGGGGTACCTGCAGGCCGCGTCAGGGGCGGGCGCCCTCATCGGCACGCTGGCGACGGCTGGTTTGGGGAGCTTCCAGTACAAGGGGTGGCTCCTCCTGGGAGGGGCGGTCCTCTTCGGCGCCTTCCTGATGCTCTTTGCTTTAGCCAGTCAAGTTCTGGTCTTCTTTCCCCTTGCCCTTGTCCTGCTCTTCCTGGCCGGCATTAGCACCTCCCTCTACATGATCTCGGTCATGACGACGCTGCAGACCATGGTCCCTGACCATCTCCGAGGCCGGGTGATGGGGATCTACGGTATGACCTATAGCCTGATGCCCCTGGGGGCCATGCAGGGGGGGGCCATCGCCCAGTACGCCGGCGCCCCCTTCGCCGTGGGTCTGGGGGGAGCTGCCGTCCTTCTCTTCGCCCTGGGAATGGCCATCGGCAACCGCCAGGTGCGGCAGCTCGGGAGGCAGGCGTCTTAGCGTGCCCACCTCGGTCCAATGACCAGGAGCCCAAAGGTTCGGGTCCAGCGCGGCGGGCGCACTTCCGCATGTCGCCACCGTCCCACTCGCCGACCTCTATCACGGGCCGGGGGCGACCCCCGAGGACAAGGCGGCGCTGGACCTGATGTGGCAGGCAATCTGGGGCATCTTTGGTGCACTGCTGGTCACAGGGCTCGCCATGGTGGCGGTTGGTCTCACGGCCCTCGGCGCAGTCATGCTGGGGACCCCGGTCTTTGGCAATCGGGTTGGCTGGTTGAGCGTGACGATTGGGGTACTGGGCACCGCGGCGAGCGTTGTTTTGCTGATCGATCCTGCCTCTCCGATCGCCGTGGTCAACGTTCTGTCACTCATCGTCTTCCATCTCGTCCTGGGATGGAAGCTCTTCAGTCTGTCGAGGGCCCGTAGGGAATCTTGAAGGCAGGGAAAGGGAGGCGCGCTGAAGGCAATGAAGCGAGATAGAGGCAAGCGGTATGCAGCGCCCCTCGCAGCCACGCTGCGTTCATCGGGCTCTAAGGTCAAGAGCGAAGGTCTTGGAGAAGGTCCGCGCCGGAGTTTTACCTTTTGTCCACTGTGGTGGGCCATACCGGACTCGAACGTGGTTACGTGGCTTGGTGCCTGTTACCTCAGCGTCACGTTGTCAATGAGTCGCGTCCTGCCGAAGCGCACCGCCAGGGAGACCAGGGCGGGCCCTCCAATGGCGGCCAGCTCCTCCAGGGTCTCGTCGTCGGCCACGCTCACGTACTCAATGTGGGCCAGGGGCTCCGCCTGGATGAGTTCGCGCACCTGCCTGCGAATCGCCTCGGCGTCCCGCTCCCCTGCCCGGTAGAGGCGCTGGGCCAGCTGGAGGGATCGGTAGAGGCAGAGGGCGGCCTTTCGCTCCTCGGGGTTCAGGTAGACGTTGCGGCTGCTCATGGCCAGGCCGTCGCGCTCCCGCACCGTGGGCACCGGCACGATGTCGATGCCCATGTTCAGGTCATAGGCCATCTTGCGGATGACGCGGAGCTGCTGGGCATCCTTCTCGCCGAAGTAGGTCCGGTCGGGGCGAACGATGTTGAACAGCTTGGCCACCACGGTGGTGACGCCTCGGAAGTGGCCGGGGCGATGGGCCCCCTCCAAGGGCTGGGACAGGGCCCCCACCTCCACCCAGGTGTTGGCGCCCTGGGGGTACATCACCTCCACCGACGGGTTGAAGACCCAGGCAACACCCTCCGGCTCCACCATCCCCAGGTCTCGCGGAAGGTCGCGAGGGTAGGCGGCAAGGTCCTCCTGGGGGCCGAACTGGGTTGGGTTGACGAAGATGCTGACGGCTACCGTGGCGCACTCCTGGCGGGCGCGTCGCACCAGGGTGAGGTGGCCTTCGTGGAGGTAGCCCATGGTGGGCACGAACCCCAGGGGGCGAGGGAGCTGCTGGCGCAGGCGAACAGCCTCGGCGATGGTGGTGACAACCTGCATGGGGGCCCTCCGTCACGGGGAATGAAAAGGCCCGCAGGTCCTTTCGCGATGGGAACGGGCGGGCTTGGCGATGCACCTTCTGGGGATAACCTAGCGCTTTTGGGTAGGCGCCCCGTACAGGGCCTCCAGCAGGCTCTCGTCCATGCTGTAGCTCTGCTTGTCCGTGGGGAAGCTCCCCTCAGACACCTCTCTCACGTAAGCCGCCACCGCCTGCTTGATGGCCTCCCCCAGCTCGGCGTACCGCTTGGCGTGCTTGGGAGTGAAGTCGGTGAACAGCCCCAGCATGTCGTGGACCACCTGGACCTGCCCGTCGCAGAAGGGCCCCGCGCCGATGCCGATGGTGGGCACCGAGAGGCGCTCGGTGATGAGCTTGGCCAGGGGTGTGGGGACGCACTCCAGGACCAGGGAGAAGACCCCTGCCTTCTCCAGGGCCAGGGCGTCCTCCACCATGCGAGTGGCCGCCTCGGGGGTCTTGCCCTGGACCTTGTAGCCCCCAAGCTGGTTGATGGACTGGGGGGTGAGCCCCAGGTGCCCCATGACGGGGATGCCTACCTCCACCATGCGGCGGACGGCGGCCAGCACGGGCCCGCCCCCTTCCAGTTTCACCGCTTGGGCGCCGCCCTCCTGGAGGAAGCGGCCCGCGTTGCGCACTGCCTCCTTGTCGTCCACCTGGAAGGACATGAAGGGCATGTCCCCCACGACGAGGGCTCGCTGGGTCCCCCGCACAACTGCGCGGGTATGGTGGAGCATCTCCTCCATGGTGACGGGGATGGTTGACTCGTACCCCAGCATGGTGTTCCCCAGGCTGTCGCCCACCAGGATGATGGGGACACCTGCGCCCTCCACCAGCTTGGCGGTGGTGTAGTCGTAGGCGGTCAGCATGGCGATGTGGTCGCCACGCTGCTTCATCTGTTTGATGTCCTGGATCGTCAGCCTCATGCGCTCACCTCGCAGGGCGTGCCCTGCACCCACGTTTCGTGAGGTCTCTTGCCGTTGGGCCAATGCTCGCCATCGCCACTGTGGGTGTAAGGCGATCCCACGGGGGACACCCCTCAATCCGCAGCCTGCTAGTGGACCCCCACAGCCTGGCGAATGCGGTTCTCTTTGTCCACGTACACGAGGTGAGGCTTGATGTGGTGGGCCTCCTCCTCGGGCACAACGGTGTAGTGGAGGACGATGACGATGTCCCCCTTGTGGACCAGGTGGGCCGCCGCTCCGTTGATACACACCTCGCCGCTCCCCCGCTTACCGGGGATGGCGTAGGTCTCCAGGCGGGCGCCGTTGTTGACGTCCAGGATGTGGACCTTCTCGTAGGGGAGGATGTCCGCCGCCTCCATGAGGTCCCGGTCCAGGGTGATGCTCCCCTCGTAGTCCAGGTTGGCGTCGGTGACTGTCGCCCGGTGGATCTTGCCCTGCATCATCTCTCGCATGTTTCTTCTCCTTACGCCGGGATCTTGAAGCCCTCCCGCAGGTACGCGGTGAAGAGGGTCTCCATATCCCTTTGTTGCTCACTGTTCAGATGGGCCTTGGCGTCGGCTAACTGTAGCGTTTCCAGCCCCAGACGGCAATAAAGGGGCAGGATCTCTGGCGCCAGCCGCTCCAGGGCCTGAAGGTGGGCGCGGACGGTGCCCACGTCCCCTCGCACCAGGGGGCCGGTGACGGCCTGGGGGATGCCGTTGTCGTCCATGCTGCGGAGGGTGCCCTCCATGAGGGGCAGCAGGGCCTCCAGGGCCTGGCGCCGGTTTAGCCCGAAGGTCTCCCAGAGCCCTGACGCCCGGTCTGCCAGGGCCACCAGGTACCCGCACACCATCACCGCAGAGGCGTGGTAGAGGGTCCTGCTGCCGGGAGGAAGCACCAGGGGCCTTCCACCCAGGGCTTGCACCAACTCTTTCAGGTGCTCCAGAAGGGGTGGCTCCCCTTCCAGGGCGAAGACGCTGCCGGCCAGGCTCTCCAGGGCCTGGTCTACGGTGCTGAAGGTCTGGAGGGGGTGGAAGCTCCCCACCAGGGCGCCCTGATCACGGGCGGCCTCCAGGACCTCCAGGGGCTTGGCCCCTGAGCAGTGCACCGCCGCTTGACCAGAGCGCCAGGTGAGAGACTCCGTCACCGGGGTAATGGCGTCATCGGGCACCGTGAGGAGGACCAGGTCGCAGGCGTCCACCACCTCCTGAAGAGAGGAGTGCGGTTGACATCCGGGCGCCCTCGCCGCCAGCCGTTGAGATGAGGCGTAGGTGCGGCTGGCCACGGCTGCCACCCGATGGCCCCGACGGGCAAGGCTCACGGCCAGGGCAGTGCCCAAGGTGCCCGCTCCAATGAAGCCGATGGTCTGGAACTCTCGCCCCTTCATACCTTGACCACCTCGCGGGCGCTGGGGACTCCTTTGAGCCCCTGGGCGTGCTCCACGGCGTTGACGATGGCCTGGGCCACCACGACGATCGTAGCGGCCAGGATGCGCTGGAAGGGGGCCGGCGTTGTCTGGCTGGCGCCCGTTGCCAGGGCAAAGACCACGTCCCCATCCTCCATCATGTGGACAGGCCGGATGGCCAGGGCAAACCCGTCGTGGGCGATGGACGCCATTTTGTTGGCCTGCTCCTTGGTCAGGGTGGCGCTGGTGGCCACCACACCAAGGGTGGTGTTGGTGAGGGGAGGGGTCGCTCGCCTCGCCTGGTCGGTGATCAGAAGCTCTATTGTGTCCAGGAAGCCGGCATCGTCTTGCCTCCGTGGCCCTGCGATCACTCGGCTAGTCTTGGGGTCCACCACGCTGCCGAAGGCGTTGACGGCCACGATGGCCCCCACGATAATTCCGCCTCCCAGGTCCAGGCTTGCGGAGCCAACGCCTCCCTTGGTGGCCTGGCCGCTTCCCAGAGCCTTGCCCACCGTGGCGCCGGTGCCTGCCCCTACGCTTCCCTGGGCCACCGGGCCGTCGGAGGCGTTGAGGCACGCCTGGTATCCCTCCTGAGGCCCTGGGCGGACGCCGGGGGTGGCCACCCCCAGGTCGAAGAGGATGGCGGCGGGCACAATGGGCACCACGGCAGAGCCTACCTTGAAGCCGAAGCCACGCTCCTCCAGGTACCGCATCACCCCGGAGGCGGCGTCCAGGCCAAAGGCGCTTCCCCCGCTCAGGAGAACGGCGTGGGCCTGTTGCACCAGGTTTCCCGGCCTCAGGAGGTCCGTCTCCCGGGTGCCGGGGGCGGAGCCGCGCACGTCCACGCCGCCCACCGCCCCCTGGGGGCAGAGGACTACCGTGCAGCCCGTCGCGGCCTCCAGGTTCGTCCAGTGCCCGACCCGAACACCGGGCACATCTGTAATGCTATCATGCATGGCGCTATGCCTCACAAAAAAAGACCTTCCCGCTTTCTTGCAGGAAGGCCTCAAGAACACGCCCGGAAGAACTGCCTACCATTTGTGCCGTCGCGGTCATGGTCGATCCCCGCGGCTCCAGGTAAGTTGATGCGCAACCCAAAACTTGCCCCCTGACCGGTGGGCAGTGACCCAATCGTATCATGAGACAGGGGAAAGGTCAAGGGCAGAGCGATCTCCCCACGGGAGGGCCGCTGTGCTACCCTGCGACCCAGAAGCACTCCCTTCCTCCAGCGGGCGTGGGCTTCTTCTAGCCCCTGACCCGTCGCATACGTGAACAACGCCCCCAATGAGAAAACGACTTCTCCTGCTCCTCCTGCTGGTGGCCGTTGCCTTCCTGGCGCCTCGGGCATCTCTGAACCTCTCACCGGTCCAGCAGGCTGTCTTTCCCTACCGGTGGGATCTGGTCGGGTGGGAGGTGGCCAACCTCTTCGGCAAGTGGTGGCTCCTGGGGCAGGAGCGGGTCCTGGGCCATTACCCGACTCGCGACCAGGGCTTGAAGCAGGTGGAGGAGTTCTTCCGGCTGGGGAATGAGGAGCGTGCCCTGTTGGGCCAACGCCTCCTCCTGGCAGCGGGGGGTCAGCAGACTGACGGGCCTGGGCTTCAGGAGGTGGAGGCGACCCTGGCTCGAGCGCACCGGGGCCGGGCCAGGCTTCGTCCTGCTGTGGAAGAGGCGTTGGAGAGGGAGGTGAGCGGTGTTCTCCGCCGGGAGGGCATTTTTCCAGAGGTCTGGGGTGTCTCGTTACTCTTTCCCCCTGTGGACTTCCGCTTCGACACGCCGCCCTTGCTCCTCATCATGTCGCCCAGGGAGCGCATCGAGCGCCTGGACCTCCAGGTGCTCCTGCGGCCTACCATGATCGTGAAGGAGATGGAGGGTTTGGAGGGCCAGATTCTCGCCTCTCAAAACCTTTCGGCCTTGGTGGAGGGCACCGGCGGCCTCTCCACCTATCCGGCTGCGGTCCCCGCCACCTACGACCTTCGTACCACGCTTCACGTCGTTGCCCACGAGTGGTTGCACCACTACCTGTTCTTCAAGCCTTTGGGCCGTAGCTATGGGGAGAACAACACTCTCCTCACCTTGAACGAGACGGTGGCCGACGTGGCGGGACGAGAGCTGGGGGACCTGGTGTACGAGCGTCTGGGCGGCACCCTACCTCCTAAGGCCCCCCCTCGCCAAGAGGGGGTCGAGGAGGCTCCCCAGGGCTTCGTTTTCGAGCGGGAGATGCGGGAGACTCGTCTGCAAGCGGACCGGTTGCTGGCCAAGGGGAAGGTGGCGGAGGCCGAGACGTTTATGGAAGAGCGGCGCCGGTTCTTCCTGGCGAACGGTGTGTACATTCGTAAGCTGAACCAGGCCTACTTTGCCTTTCACGGCTCCTACGGCGACAGCCCGGCCAGCGTGAGCCCTGCGGGAAACGAGCTAGAGGAGCTTCGGGCCACCTTCCCTTCGGTGGGGTCCTTTGTTCGGGCTGTGGCGGGGGTGTACAGCTACGAGGAGTTCCAGGCCCTGCTGCGCCAACGCCAGGCCGTGAACAGGTAGTCCTTGACAATCAGCTTGGATTGTGATACGATAGACGTGAGGGTGAACCCATAGAGATGATGGGAAAGGAGGGGAATATGGTGCGGCTGTACGAGCTCTGCCATGTGTGGTATTTCCCCCTTACGGTCCCCGTCAATTCTGGAGCACGGAGAGAGTTGGCGGGGCAGCCAAAGCCGACGACCCCGTACTAGCAGGAACCAAATAGGGCGCCGAAAACGATGGGCCCTTCCTTCAGCTCAGTCGAGCTGAGAAGCGGGGTCCTCGGTCTTTAACGGCGGCGCGTCCCCACCCCACTTGCACTGGTGGGGAGAGCATGGTACAGTAGCGCTTAGGATAACAGCATACGGTCAGGGTCGGTATCCCTTTAACGGCAGCCCTGTGAGGCTGGCAAGGGTTACCTTGCGGTCAGGTTTCAGGCCGCGGGTCGCTGGCTGAAGGAAAGCGTAGCCTCTTGCCATCTCCGGTGAGAGGTTTTTTTGTGCCTCAGAAGACCATCATGACGGAGGAGGACATCAGGCGGGCCCTCAACCGCATGGCCCACGAGATCCTGGAGCGTGGTCCAGGCGCCCATGGCCTGGTCCTGGTGGGCCTCCACACGCGCGGGGTGCCCCTGGCCCAGCGGCTGGCGGAGTGCATCTGGACCTTTGAGCAAGTCAAGGCGCCGGTGGGCGCTCTGGACATCGGGCTGTACCGTGACGATTTGAGGGAGGAGCGCGGCTCTCCCCTCAGGCCTACCGAGATCTCCGCTGACCTCCACGGCGCCAGGGTGGTGTTGGTGGACGATGTGCTGTTTACCGGCAGGAGCATCAGGGCCGCTATGGACGGTCTCGTAGACTTCGGTCGGCCTCGCCAGGTGCAGCTGGCCGTGCTGGTGGACCGGGGCCATCGGGAGCTTCCCATCCGTGCCGACTACGTGGGCAAGAACGTCCCCACGGCCCTCGACGAGACGGTGCGCGTGCGCCTGCGAGAGGTGGACGGCGTAGACGAAGCGGTGCTGGTCCAGGGGGAGGAAGCGTGATGCAACTAGAGCAAGCTGCTGCCACCGGGTGGCCGGAGCAAGGCAAGGGCCTGGCCTTTCAAGAGGGGCGGCGGCGGCACGTTCTGGACCTGGACGACTTCTCCCGGGCGGAGATGGAGATGGTGCTGAGCACCACCGACGCCATGCGGGAGGTGCTGGGCCGGGAGATCAAGAAGGCTCCCACCCTCCGAGGGAAGAGCGTGATGACGGTGTTCTACGAGCCCAGCACCCGCACGCGGGTCTCCTTCGAGCAGGCGGCCAAGATTCTCAGCGCCGATGTGGTGAATCTCTCCGTCCAGGCCAGCAGCGTCACCAAGGGGGAGTCTCTTCTCGATACGCTACGGACCCTGGAGGCCCTCCGCGCCGATGTCGTGGTGATCCGGCACCCTCATGCCGGGGCGCCCTATCTCCTGGCCCGCCACCTCCAGCGGGTGAGCGTCATCAACGCCGGGGATGGCGCCCATGCCCATCCTACCCAGGCCCTCCTGGACCTCTACACCATTCGGCAACACCAGGGTTCCCCTGAAGGGGCCAAGGTGGTGATCCTGGGTGATGTCACCCACTCTCGCGTGGCCCGCTCCAACCTGTGGGGGTTGGGGCTCATGGGCGCCCATGTGGTCCTTTGCGGGCCTCCCACCCTTATTCCCTGGGAGCTTGTGGAGGAGCGAGGCCGCCGTCCCGATTCCATCGGGACGGGCCATGTGGAGGTGGAGACTCGGATTGAGCGGGCCCTGGACGGGGCTGATGTGGTGATGGTGCTCCGCCTTCAGCACGAGCGCCAGGAGGCGGGGCTGCTGCCCAGCCTGAGGGAGTACGCCCGCCTGTACCAGTTGAACGAGGAGCGCCTGGCCCTGGCCAAGCCTAAGGCCCTGGTCCTCCACCCGGGCCCTATGAACGAGGGGGTGGAGATCAGCCCTGGGGTGGCCCACGGGGCGCAGTCGGTGGTGCAGGAGCAGGTGACCAACGGGGTGGCCATCCGCATGGCCCTCCTGTACCTCCTGCTGACGCGCCACCCGCGTCGGGAGTAGGGCAGGCCCGCTCTTCCTTGCGAAATGCGCGGTATGGGAAGCCGCTCATGGTGAGCTTGTCGAATCCCGACTTGTCGAGACTCACCCTTCGACACGCTCAGGGTGAGCGGGCTTGGGGCGATCGCTGGACAGAGGATGCAACCCATGGTGCAGGCGCTGATGACAACAGAAGAGCGACCCCATGCCCTTCTCCTTCGGGGTGGGCGGATACTCGACCCGTCCCAGGGGTTGGACGTCGTGGGCGACGTGCTGGTCCAGGAGGGGCGCGTGCGGCGCGCTGCGCGGGGAGCGTGGAGGGGAGAGTTGCCCTCAGGTTGCCAGGTAATAGACGTGCGCGGGCTCGTGGTGGCGCCGGGTTTTGTGGACCTGCACTGCCACCTGCGGGAGCCGGGATACGAGGCGAAGGAAACCATCGCCACAGGCACTAGGGCCGCCGCTTGGGGGGGCTTCACCACCGTGTGCTGCATGCCCAACACGGACCCGCCCCTGGACACCGCCGCCGCGGTGGCCTTTGTGCTGGAGCGGGCCAGGCAGCAGGGGGTGGTGCGGGTCCTTCCCATCGGGTGCGTGACGCGGGGGCGCAGCGGCGTCCAGCTGGCCGACATGGCGGACCTGGCAAAAGCCGGCGTGGTGGCCTTCAGCGACGACGGCGACCCCGTCGCGGACGCTCACCTCATGCGCCAGGCCTTCAGCTACAGCCGGCTGACGGGCCTGCCCATTATCAATCACTGCCAGGACAAGGCCATCACCCGTGAGGGCGTGGTCAACGAGGGGTGGGTGGCCAGCCGCCTGGGGCTGCGCGGCGCGCCAGCCGCGGCCGAGGAGGTGATGGTGGCCCGGGACATCGCCCTGGCGGCGCTCACGGGCGGTCGCCTGCACCTGGCCCACGTGAGCACGGCGGGCTCGGTGGAACTGCTGAGGCGGGCGAAAGCACGGGGCCTTCCCGTCACGGCCGAGGTCACTCCGCACCACCTGATGTTCACGGACGAGTGGGTCCTGGGATATCGGGATGAGGGGCTCCGCGCTCCCGCGGCCTTCCCCTACGACACGACTACCAAGGTGAACCCACCGTTGCGAGCGCAAGGGGATGTCCAGGCGCTCCGTCGTGCCTTGAAAGAGGGGGTGGTGGACGCCATCGCCACGGACCACGCCCCGCATACGCTGCTGGACAAGCTGTGCACCTACGACGAGGCGGCCTTCGGCATCAGCGGCCTGGAGACGGCCCTGGGCCTGCTGATGGGCCTGGTGCAACAGGAGGCGCTGGACCTTCCCACCTTGATAAACCGTCTCACGGCGGCCCCTGCGGCTATCCTGGGACTGCCCCTGGGCACGCTCAAGGAGGGGTCGCCCGCGGATGTGGTGGTTATTGACCCGGACCGGGAGTGGGTGGTGGACGTCGCTGCCTTTGCCTCCAAGGGGCGCAACACGCCGCTGGCTGGCGCAACGCTGAAGGGCAAGGTGGTGGCCACCCTCTTTGGTGGCGCTTTTGTCCACAATGAACTTGCGATGACGAGCGGGCACTAGGAGGGGATGATATAAGGACCCAAATTGTCATTGCGAGGAGTCCCGACTTGTCGGGACGACGAAGCAATCTGGTGGGGAGAGCAGAGCGCCGCCACCCCAGATTGCCACGCTCCGATGCGACATCGGGGCTCGCAATGACAGTCCGGGGTGAGTTTCCTTGGCGAATTACAGGGGCGGGGCACTAGGAGGGGTTGTGGGGAAGCCAGCGTACCTGGCCTTAGAGGACGGGACGGTCTACCAGGGGGAGGCCTTCGGCGCGGAGGCCTCCGCCGTGGGCGAGGTGGTGTTCAACACCAGTATGACCGGCTACCAGG
This sequence comes from Dehalococcoidia bacterium, assembly GCA_009692865.1. Classification (GTDB taxonomy): domain Bacteria; phylum Chloroflexota; class Dehalococcoidia; order Lucifugimonadales; genus SHYH01. The sequence continues at coordinate 40,682 of SHYH01000002.1, read as the reverse complement.
AGATGCTGACGGACCCCTCCTACGCCGGGCAGATCGTAGTGCCTACGTACCCCCTCATTGGCAACTACGGCATCAACGCCGAGGACGTGGAGTCCCGCCGCATCCAAGTGGCGGGCTTCGTGGTGCGGGAGGAGTGCCGCGAGCCCAGCCACGCCTCCAGCACCCAGACCCTTCACGACTACCTGGCCGCTCAGGGTATCCCGGGCCTCGCGGGGGTGGACACGCGGGCCATCACCCGCCGCCTGCGGACCCGGGGCGTCATGATGGGGGTCATCTCCTCTCAGGGGTCTCCTGAAGAGGCGCTGAGGCTCCTGCGCGCTCATCCAGGCTACGGGGGGGTGGACTTCGTCTCCCAGGTTTCCACCAAAGCGCCCTACCTGTGGGAGCAGCAGGGCCAGGGGCAGTCACCCAAGGGGCGCATCGTGGTCATGGACTACGGCGTGAAGTACAACATCCTGAGGCTGTTGCGCCAGCGCGGTTGGGAGGCCCTGGCCGTGCCCTCCTTCACGAGCGCCGAGGAGGTGCTGGCCCTCAAGCCTAACGGTGTTGTCCTCTCCCCAGGTCCGGGCGACCCCGCTCTCCTGGACGACGTGGTGCGCAACGCCCGGGCCCTGGCCGAGCGGCTGCCGGTCCTGGGCATCTGCCTGGGCCACCAGGTCGTGGCGCGGGCCTTTGGGGGCGCGACCTTCAAGCTCAAGTTCGGCCACCGGGGGGGGAACCATCCGGTGCGAGAGGCGGCCACGGGCAAGGTCAGCATCACCGCCCAGAACCACGGCTACGCTGTGGACGCGGACAGCCTGCCGCCGTCCCTGGAGGTGAGCCACATCAACTTGAACGACGGCACCGTGGAGGGGCTGCGCCACCGCGAGTTGCCCATCCTCACCATCCAGTACCACTCGGAGGCCTCGCCTGGCCCCAGGGATAACGAGGAGATGTTCGACCGGTTCCTGGCGATGGTGAAAGGTGTTAGGGGGTAAGCTATGGGAAAGCGAGTATCACTCTGGCCGCGAGGAGGCGGAGATAAAAGAGGCTTGGAAGCAAACCCTGGAAAGTGTAGTGGCGAATTCACGGGCACAGATTAACTATTCGGTCTGGAGAGGAGCGGGCGTACGAGCAGATATTGTTCACGCGGGACCGGACAGAGCTTGGCTGGACGTCTATGAAGCAAAAGACGAAAGCGCCGCACCCCAGGATTTCTACCAGCTAATCATGTATTGGGACGGCCTAGGTCATGACGGGGAATCACCACGCTTTGGCCGGCTAGTGGCCCAGTCTGCCCAAGAATCTGTCACAACTCTCCTTCAGCATTGGAATAGTCGAACTGACCTTGCTGGCAAACCGTACAGAGTGGAGTTCAAGAGCATGTCTGAATTAAATGTGCGGATCATTCGGCCTCAAACTCGTCGTCCACGGGCAAGAAGACGGGGAGGCAGTTAGCATGCCCACCAAACCCTCTAAGGTACTCATCATCGGCTCGGGGCCCATTGTCATCGGCCAGGCGGCGGAGTTCGACTACTCCGGCTCCCAGGCCTGCCGCTCCCTGCGCGAGGAGGGGGTCACCACCGTCTTGGTCAACTCCAACCCCGCCACCATCATGACCGACGAGGGCATCGCCGACATCGTCTACATCGAGCCCCTCACGGTGGAGGCCATCGCCCGCATCATCCAGCGGGAGCGCCCCGACGGTCTCCTGGCCACCCTGGGCGGGCAGACGGGCCTGAACCTGGCGGTGGAGCTGGCCGAGGCGGGGGTGCTGGACCGCTACGGAGTCCGCCTCCTGGGGACTCCCCTGGACTCCATTCGCAAGGCCGAGGACCGCCAACTCTTCCGCGACCTCCTGGTGCAGATCGGCGAGCCCGTGCCCTCTAGCTTCGTGGTGCATAGCGTGGAGGAGGCTCGGAAGGCGGTCCAGGAGGTGGGCCTCCCCCTGGTGGTGCGGCCCTCCTACACCCTGGGCGGCACCGGCGGCGGCATGGCCCGCACCTGGCAGGAGTTGGAGGCCATCGTGCGGCTCGGCCTCGCCGCCAGCCCCATCCACCAGCTGCTCCTGGAGCGTTCCCTGGAGGGGTGGAAGGAGCTGGAATATGAGGTGATGCGGGACGCCGCCGACAACTGCATCACCGTTTGCAACATGGAGAACCTGGATCCTATGGGTGTCCACACGGGCGATAGCATCGTGGTGGCCCCCAGCCAGACGCTGACGGACAAGGAGTACCAGATGCTCCGTTCCGCCAGCCTGCGCATCATTCGCGCCCTGGGTATTGAGGGGGGGTGCAACGTCCAGTTCGCCCTGCCGCCGTCGCCCGAGGTGGCCTTGGGAATGGCCTACAAGGGCCCGTGGGAGCGCCCCTACTATGTCATCGAGGTGAACCCTCGCGTCAGCCGCAGCTCCGCCCTGGCCAGCAAGGCCACCGGCTATCCCATCGCGCGGGTGGCAGCCAAGATCGCCGTGGGCAAGCGCCTGGACGAGATCCCCAACGCCGTGACACGGCAGACCCTGGCCGCCTTTGAGCCTGCCCTGGACTACTGCGTGGTGAAGATCCCTCGCTGGCCCTTCGACAAGTTCGCCACGGGTGACCGCCGCATAGGGACTCAGATGAAGGCCACGGGCGAGGTGATGGCCATCGAGCGCTCCTTCGAAGCGGCCCTTCAGAAGGCCCTTCGCTCCCTGGAGTTCGAGGGCCGTTCTCTCCTGTGGGAGGACCCCTCCTGGAAGGAAGCCAGGAAGGATGCCCTGGAGCGCCTTCCCCTCTACCCCAACGACCTCCGTCTCTGGGCCATCGCGGCTGGTCTGCGCCGCGGGGCGAGCCCCGAGGACCTCTCGCGGGTGACGGGCATTGACTCCTGGTTCACTCGGGCCATAGGGCGCATCGTCCAGATGGAGCATCGCCTGCGGTCGGCGCCCTTGAACGCGCCGCTTGTGAAGGATGCCAAGCGCCAAGGCTTCTCTGACGAGCAACTGGCTGCCCTGACAGGCCGGGGGCCCCAGGAGGTGAGGGAGCTTCGCAAGACCTGGGGCGTGAAGCCCGTCTACAAGATGGTGGACACCTGCGCCGCCGAGTTTGAAGCGGCCACCCCGTACTTCTACAGCACCTACGAGCAGGAGAACGAGGCGGAGCCCCTGCCTGGGCCCAAGGCGGTGGTCCTGGGCAGCGGCCCCATCCGCATCGGCCAGGGAATCGAGTTCGACTACTGCAGCGTCCACGCTGCCTGGGCCCTCCAGGAGGAGGGGGTGGCCAGCATCATGGTCAACTCCAACCCGGAGACCGTCTCCACCGACTTCGACACCACCGACCGGCTGTATTTCGAGCCCCTGGACACCGAGAGCGTCCTGGACATCTTGGACAACGAGGCCCTCACCGTTGAGGGGCAGGTGGTCTATCCGCCATCGGTGGTGCAGTTTGGGGGGCAGACGGCCATTAACCTCTCCCAGGCCCTGGCCCAGGCGGGCATGCCTATCCTTGGCTCCACGGCCGAGTCCATTGACATCGCATCGGACAGGCGGCGCTTTGAGGGGTTCCTGGGACGCCTGGGCATCCCGCGGCCTCCAGGGAGCGCCGTCACCTCTATCGAGGAGGCCCTGAGCGTGGCCCAGCACCTGGGCTATCCCCTCCTTGTACGGCCCAGCTACGTTTTGGGGGGACGCGCCATGGAGATCGTAGAGAACCCCACCGAGTTGGTCTCCTACCTTCGCATGGCCCTGTCGGCTGGCCCGGGGCGCAACGTCCTCATCGACAAGTACCTGGAGGGGCGAGAGGTGGAGGTGGACGCCGTCTGCGATGGGGAGACGGTGGTCATCCCCGGCATCATGGAGCACGTGGAGCGGGCGGGGGTCCACAGCGGCGACTCCATGGCCATCTACCCCGGCCTCACCCTCACCGAGGAGGAGGTCAGCACCCTGGTGGACTACACCCTGCGCATCGGGCGGGCCCTGGGCGTCAAGGGGCTCATGAACGTCCAGTACGTCATCATGGGGGGCGATCCGTATCGCAGCCCCACCGCTCCCGCTGAACACAGGGGCCCCTCCACGGTGTACGTGCTGGAGGTGAACCCCCGGGCCAGCCGCACGGTGCCCTTCATTTCCAAGGTGACGGGGGTGCCTGTGGTCCACCTTGCCACCCAGGTGATGCTGGGCAAGACCCTCCACGAGCTGGGGTACGCGTCGGGGTTGTGCAAGACCCAGAAGCTGGTGGCCATCAAGGCTCCGGTCTTCTCGATGTCGAAGCTTACCGGCGTGGACACCTACCTGGGGCCTGAGATGAAGTCCACGGGCGAGGTGATGGGGATTGACTACTCCTTTTCCGCTGCCCTGGCCAAGGCCCTCCTGGCGGCTGGCCTTTCTCTGCCCGCGAAGGGGGCCGTGCTCCTGACTATCGCCGACCGTGACAAGGCTGAATCCGTTCCCCTTTTGAGAAGTCTGGCAGAGTCCGATTTTACCCTGTACGCCACGCGAGGCACAGGCCAGCTGGTCCAGGCCCTGGGGTATCCCGCCACCATCATCTACAAGAAGCTGGAGGAGGGGCACCCCAACGCCCTGGATGTGGTAATGGACGGCACGGTGGACGCGGTGATCAACACGGTGGCTGGCGAGCGGGGCCCCTTGCGGGACGGCTTTGAAATCCGGAGGGCCGCCGCCGAACGGCGCATCCCCTGTTTCACGTCCCTGGACACGGCCCGAGCGGCGGTGGAGAGCCTTGCCCACGGCGCCAACAGCTACAGCATCAGGCCCCTTCGAGAGTACCTTCAGGGAGAAGGGGTGACTCCCGACGCGCAGCAAAAGCGTTAAGCGGGCAGGGCACAACCTGCGCCTAGGGCCGCACCGCTACCACCTGCAGCCAGTTGCGGGGTACGAAGGTTAGCTTTAGCTCCTCGTAGCTCTGGCGGGCCGCCTCCTGCAGGACCTGGCTCGCCATTTCCAGGGGAACACCGGGCATGGCGCCCGCCACAAAGTCCTCGTACCTGGCGATGCCCAGGTGCCCCTCCAGGGTGAACTCTACAGGGACCAGTTCCTGTTTAGTCACCGAGAAGCCCTGCTGCTCAAGGATATCCCGGTACTCCTGGGGAGAGAGCTGCCGACGTGCCTCCACCTTGTTCCTTTGGGGCATGAGGCCGTAGGTGCTTTTGAGGCTGCGCAGGGCTTTGGACATCCAGCGCCGATAATACTGCTCGCTCTCCGGGGGGACGCCTCCCTCGAAGAAGGTGGAGTTGAAGGCGAAGGTGCCGCCAGGGCGAAGAATGCCAAACACCTCGGCGACCAATTGCTTCTTGTCAGGGATGAGGTGGATTCCGTTGCCGAGGAAAACGGCGTCCACTGACCCCTGCACGGTGGAGGACAGGTGCTCCACCTGAGTTTGCACGAACTGCACCATCACCCCTGGTGCGCTTTTCAGGTCACGCATGGCCAGACCCAGGGAAACCGCCGACTGATCAATGCCGATGACCAGCGTGTCTTTGGCGCCTTGTAGCCTCTCCAGGATCAGGCGGGTGAGGAGCCCCGTGCCACAGGCCAGGTCCACGATGCGCTGGCCCGGCTTCACGGTAAGGCTGTCTACCAGTCGCTGGTTGACCCCCTGGTAGAAGGGCTGCTCCGCGAATCCCTTGAAACTGAACTGTTCAGATGCCATGCGTTGTCCCTCGTCGCTCATGTCCCCAAAGCTAGCATTTGGACTACTGCTTTCTCATAGTAGCAAGAACTTCTGGCACCGTCCAGTCGCAGAAGCAAGAGGTGGAGGGATTTCACCGGCCACCCCAGCCGTTCTGGGGCAGCAGGGTCACCTGGGGCACGCCCAGCGTGGGGTGGGGGTGGAGGGCCACTTGGGCCCCGTACACCGCCTGCAGTCGCTCCCCGGTGAGGACTTCTTGGGGAGACCCCTGGGCCGCAACGGTGCACTGGTGGAGCAGGACCAGTCGGGGGAAGTAGAGCGCCGCCAGGTTCAGGTCGTGCATGGCGGCCACCACGGTGAGCCCCTCCTGGTTCAGCCGCTTGACTCGATCCAGGATCTCCATCTGGGCGTGGATGTCCAGGTGGGCTGTTGGCTCGTCCAGAAGGAGGACCTGGGGGCCCTGGGCCAGAGCCATGGCCACCATCACCTTCTGGCGCTCTCCGCCGCTGAGGTCGTTGAAGAAGCGGTCGGCCACCGGCGCCATGCCCATCGTCTCCAAAGCCTCCATCACCGCCTCCCGGTCTGCTGGGCCAGGACCGCTGAGGGGCCTGAGGTAGGGGGTCCGCCCCATCATCACCACCTCCTGGGCGGTAAAAGCGAAGGGCATGGTGAACTGCTGAGGGACCACCGCCACCTGGCGAGCGATCTCCCGTCGCCGCAGCCCCTTGAGCGCCACACTGTCCAGGAGGACCTTCCCTCCCTGAGGTTGGAGGGCGCCTCCCAGCAGTCGAAGGAGAGTGGTCTTGCCCGAGGCGTTGGGGCCTAGGAGGGCCACCATCTCCCCGCTCTCCACTGCCAGGGAGACGCTGCGGAGGACCGGAGTGCCGGGATAGGCGAAGGTCACCTGCCTGGCCTCCAGGGCTGGGGCGCTAGAAGGCATACCGCTTTCCTCCCTTCCGGAGGAGATAGAGGAAGAAGGGGGCCCCGAGGAGGGCGGTAATCACTCCCACCGGCACCTCGGTGGGTGCTAGCACCGTACGGGCCAGGATGTCTGCCGCCACTAGGAAGGAGGCGCCCGCCAGGGCCGAGGCCGGAAGGAGGGTGCGGTGCTGAGGCCCCAGCACCATCCGGACAGCATGGGGCACGATGAGCCCTACGAACCCCACCAGGCCGCTCAGGGTGACGGCGGCCGCTGTGAGGAGGGCGCCTAAGGCGATGATGATCAGCTTGGCCTGCTCCACCTGGACGCCAAGGGAAGCGGCGCCCTCCTCCCCCACGGCGAAGGCGTCCAGCACATGAGCGTACAGGCGAGTGGCCAACAGGGACCCCAGGATGAGGGGCGCCACCACCGCCAATGGCCTCCAGCCGCTGGCCCCAAATCCGCCGAGCAGGAAGGTGAAGAGCTGGCGGAGGTTCAGTTGGAGCCGGTCGTTGAGGGTGATGAGGAGGGTCATCAGGGCGATGAGCATGGCGCTCACGACGAAGCCGGCCAGCAGGAGGGTGATGGCCGGCGCCTTCCCCTCGGTGTGGGCCAGGGTGTACACGGCCATGACGGCTGCCAGGGCACCCACGAAGGCTGCCAGGGGGATGAGGCCAAGTCCCGCCACGGCAGCGGAGAAGGGCAGCAGCAGGGCTATGGTGGCCCCCACCGCGGCCCCCGCCGAGGTGCCGATGAAGTAGGGGTCCGCCAGGGGGTTGCGAAGGAGCCCCTGGAACAGGGCCCCAGCGGTGGCCAGGGCCGCCCCGACCAGGGCGGCGCTCACCACCCGGGGCAGGCGAATGGCGAAGAAGATGGTCTCCTCCACCGGTGTGGCCGACGGTTTCAGGTCCACCAGGGGCAGGTGGTCCAACAGGGCTCGCAGCAAGGTCAGCGGGGCCAGGGGCACCGGGCCGATGGTGGCCCCGGCTACCAGCGCCGCCGCCAGCAGCCCCCCCAGAAGGGCAAAGACCACCCAGGGGTTGGCTCGTCTTCGGGCCTTGGCGGCAAGACTCCCAGGCGCTCGTTGAGCTTCTTTCACTTCGACCATCCCCCTAGCCCCCTTCCTAGAAGGAAGGGGGCGGTTTTAGCTATAGGGGGCACCCCCATGCCCCCTCTGAACTCCTCCGCTCCGGGACTTTTTGTGCAAGGCTGCCTCAACCCAAGCCCTTGCCCTGAAACACCTTTCGTAGCGTGGGTGCAGGGCATGCCCTGCCTGCTTAGGGGAAGAGCTCCGGATGGAGGGTCTTGGCGATGAGCTCCAGGCCGTCCACGATGCGCGGGCCTGGCCGCGTGGTAAGGTCCCCGTTCACGGGTATCACAGTTCCCTTTTTGACCGCGGTGATGATCTCCCAGCCAGGCCGCGCGGCCACTATCTCGGGCGTCTGGGGGTTGTAGGGCACCAGGGCATCTCCCAGCAGGATGACCTCCGGGTCCCGAGCCACCACCACCTCCAGGCTCACCTGGGGGAAGGCGGCCTGGGCGTCCTCGAAGATGTTCTTGCCGCCTGCCAGGGTGACAAGGCTGTGGACGAAGGAGCCCGGGCCCGCGGTGTAGGGCTTGGCGGGATCGGTGGCGTCCACCTCGTAGAACACGCGGGCCTTGGCGGCATCCTTGACCCGCTGCTCCACTGCCTCGATGCGCCCCTGCATGGCCGTCACCAGCGCCCAGGAGGCCCAGTCGACGCCCACGGCGCGGCCTGCAAGCAGGATGGTGAAGAGGACCTCATCCAGGTCGTGGGGGTCAAGGACGATCACCTTGAGTCCGGCGGAGCGGAGCTGATCGTTGAACTGGGCCAGGGGCACCGAAACCACCAGGTCCGGCTGCAGGGCCAGGATGACCTCTAGGTTGAAGGATGGAAAGGGCGAGCCCACCTTGGGCTTCGACTGGGCCTCCTGGGGGTAGTCCGAGTAGTCGTCCACGCCGACGACCCGATCGCTCACCCCCAGGGCGTAGAGGACCTCCGTGTTGCTGGGCCCCAGGGACACGATGCGTCGGGGTGGCGCCTGGAGCAGTACGATGGTCCCCTCGCTGTCGGTCACGCTGATGGAGGGGGGTAGGGTGGGGGTGGGCGTGGGCGTCGGCTGGGCGCAGGCGGCGGCCAGAACCAGCAGGGCCAGGGCCAGGAGGCTCCTTGAGGTTTGGAGAAGGCGCATGGCTTTCCTCCTTCTGACGATCGCCGCCGAGGTCGGAGGAGGGGGCCAAGGAAAAACCCACTCGCGTGAGTGGGTGGCCTGAGCGCCTGACCCTACCCCTTTCCGCGGAGGCAGCGAAGGTCGTAAGGGCGGGCGTTCTGACTTTCCCGATCTCTCGGGATCACAGTAGCGGGACTGTGCCGGACTTGCACCGGACTTGCACTCCGCTTTAAGCCCCGACTCGCGTCGGAGCACCGTTACTTCATCTGTCCTTTGGTATACACCAGGGCCCTCTTGCTGTCAAGGCGCAAGTTTATCTAGGGCCCTCTCCTTGACGCCCTTGTCTGTGAAGGCATAGACTGGCAGAGGAGTCCATATCTGGGAGAGGAGGGGCTGTGCCCCAGGCGACGCGCTTTGTCTCGCCACCATCCCCCGAGGCCCAGCCCTTCTGGGAGGGGTGTAAGCGCCACGAGCTTTTGGTGCCTCGCTGCCTGGGCTGCGGCGCATTTCGCTTCTTTCCTCGGCCCATGTGCCCGCGTTGCTTAGTCACCCAGCTCGAGTGGGTCAAGGCGAGCGGCAAGGGTAGCCTGTATAGCTACGTGATCAGCCATTCGCCATCGCCCGGCTCCGACGAGCCTCCTACCGTCATCGCGGTGGTGGAGCTGGAGGAGGGCATGCGCCTGATGGCCCTTCTCCGGGGAGTTACCGCCGACCTCGGTGTGCTCACCATCGGCATGGCCCTGGAGGTGGTGTTTGAAGACGCGGACTCCGAGGTCACCCTCCTCGCCTTTCGGCCCGCCTCTGCCCGCTAGCAGGATGCTGAAAAACCCTTTCGACCATCCCTCTTGTCCCCCTTCCTGGTCAGGAAGGGGGTGGGGATTATATTTGGGGGACACCCCCAGACCTCCGTCAAAGGGGCTTCGCCCCTCTGCGCTCCTCTTTTCCGCATTCTTTTAGGAGCGTGCTAAGATAGTCACGAGTAGCCTCCCTGACTTGTTGACGTGGGGACAGAATGCCTGAGTACGAAGTGGCGATTGTTGGCGCAGGCCCCGGGGGGTACGTCGCTGCGCTCCGCGCGGCACAACTTGGCCTGAAGGTGGCCCTGGTGGAGCGCTCTCAGGTTGGGGGCATCTGCCTCAACTGGGGGTGTATCCCCTCCAAGGCTCTCCTCTTCAACGCCGAGCTTGTCTCCCTTCTCAAGCGCGCCGACGAGTTCGGCATCGCCTTTGACGGCTTGCGCCTGGATTACGCCAAGGCCGTAGACCGGAGCCGCCAGGTGGTGCAACGCCTGCGCCGCGGCGTGGAGTCCCTGTTGAAGAAGAACCAGGTGGCGTTGCTTCAGGGGGAGGCCGTCCTTCGAGGGCCTCGAACCCTGGAGATCAAGGGGTCAGGGCAGCGCGTCGATGCCCGCTGGATCATCCTGGCCACCGGGGCCAGGCCTCGCACGTTCCCCATGCTTCCCATCGACGGCCAGCGGGTGCTGACCAGTCGTGAGGGGCTGGAGCTCCGCCGGCCACCCTCTTCGCTGGCCATCGTTGGCGGCGGTGCAGTGGGGTGCGAGTTCGCCTACCTGTTCAACGCCTACGGTGTCAAGGTCACGGTGCTGGAGCTGCTGCCGCGCCTGCTCCCCAATGAGGACGAAGAGGTGAGCCGTCTCCTGGAGCGCTCCTTTGCCAAGCAAGGTATTACGGTGCTGACCGGCACGCAGGTGAAGGGGGCCACTGTAGGAGCGGCGGGGGTCACGTTACAGGTGGCGGCGAGGGATGGAGCGGTGAAGGAGCTAGCGGCTGACCAGGTCCTGGTGGCCGTGGGTATCCAGGGCAACACTGAGGGCCTGGGCCTAGAGGAGGCGGGGGTGCAGGTGGAGCGTGGGTTTATCAAGGTGGACGGCAGCATGGCCACCAACGTCCCTGGCGTCTACGCCATCGGCGACGTAACGGGCCTCATGCCCCTGGCCCACGTGGCCTCCGCCCAGGGGGTCATGCTGGTGGAGCTCCTGGCAGGGCGAGAGGTCCCACCCGTGGACTACGCCTTCATGCCTCGCGCCACCTACTGCCATCCCCAGGTGGCCAGCTTTGGCCTCACCGAGGAGCAGGCCAAGCAGCAGGGATACCAGGTGAAGGTGGGCAAGTTCCCTCTCGCCGCCAATGGCAAGGCCCTGGCCATGGGGGAGTCCGAGGGCATGGTCAAGGTGGTGGCCGACGCTCGCAGTGGGGGGATCCTCGGGGCCCACCTCATTGGCCCCCAGGTCACAGAGCTGCTGCCCGAGCTCGCCATGTCCCGCCTGCTGGAGGGGACGGCGGCGGAGGTGGGTTTCCTGGTCCATGCCCATCCCACCCTGTCGGAGGTGGTCAAGGAGGCGGCCCTGGCGGTGAACGGGGAGGCCTTGCACATTTAGGGGGGCTGAGGGAAAGGGGTGTCCAGAGGGGCGAAGCCCCTTTGGTGGGGGCATGGGGGTATCCCCCAGATATAAATCCCCCTTATCCCCCTTCCTGGAAGGAAGGGGGATAAGGGGGATGGTCGAGAGGGTTTTCAGCAACCTGTTAGTAGGGTGCGGTAATGAAAGCAGTAGAGCGGGCCACCAAAGAGCAGCTGCGGGAGTACCTGTGGCAGATGCTCCTTATCCGCACCTTTGAGGAGCGGTCATCGGAGCAGTACATGCAGGGGAAGATTCGCGGCTTCCTCCACCTGTACATCGGCGAGGAGGCCATCGCCGTGGGGGCCATCGCCGCCCTCCAGCCCCAGGACTACATCGTCACTCACTACCGCGACCACGGCCACGCCCTGGCCCGGGGCATGGACCCCAAGGCGGTCATGGCGGAGCTGTTCGGCAAGGCCACGGGGTGCAGCAAGGGGAGGGGTGGCTCCATGCACCTGTTCGACGCCTCCCGCAACTTCATGGGGGGCTACGCCATCGTGGGGGGGCAGCTTCCCATCGCCGTGGGCCTGGCCCTGGCGGCCAAGTATAAAGGCACTGACCAGGTCGCCCTCTGCTTCTTCGGCGACGGCGCCCTGAACGAGGGGGAGTTCCACGAGGCCATGAACCTGGCGTCTCTGTGGAAGCTGCCCGTGGTCTTCTTTTTAGAGAACAACCTGTACGGCATGGGCACATCCATAGACCGCTCCTTCGCGGGCGGTCGCCAGGTCTACCGCGCCGCCGAGCACTACAAGATGCCCGCCCGCGAGATAGACGGCATGGACGTTCTGGAGGTCCACCAGGCGGCCAAGGAGGTGGTGGAGTGGGTGCGGCAGGGCAACGGGCCTTACTTCCTGGAGGCCCGCACCTACCGCTTTCGGGGACACTCCATGGCGGACTCGGGCGAATATCGCAAACAGGTGGAGGAGGAGGCCTGGGAACACCGGGACCCCGTCGTCACCTTTCGGGGCCTGCTGCTGGAGGAGAGGGTTCTCACGGAGGAGGAGGTCGCCGGAATGGAGGCCCAGGCGGAGGCTGTGGTGGAGGAGGCGATCAGGTTCGCCGACGAGAGCCCCGTCCCATCCCTGGAGACCCTGGAGCAGGACGTGTACGCCCGGCCCTAGTGCCTCGCGAGGTCTGCATGGAAACCGTAAGACTCTCCGCCACCACCCTGGGATCTCTCAACCTGCCCGGCTTCTGCCCTGGGTGTTTCTGGATACGACTGCGCTACAAGGGGGCCTTCCCTTTTCAGATACCTATGTCAGGGATATTCATCTCCATCGACTCCTACATCAAGAAGCTCATTCACACGCCCTTGGACCAGGGGGACGACTGGCCCGCGTGGCTTCCCGCCCTAGGGGACGTGAAGGCCTACGTTCCGAGGCTCCACTCCTTGTGGTTCTCCTGTGAGGACAAGGACAGCGGCATCCAACTGGCCGGAACGCCCGACGATGTTCTTCGCCTTGAAGACGGCGCCTATCACATCGTGGACTACAAGACGGCCAAGGTTACCAAAGCCCAGGGCGCGCTGTTCCCCCAGTACGAGGTCCAGCTCAACGCCTATGCCTACATCGCGGAGCACCTGACTCAGAAAGAGCCCCTGGCGCCCGTTATGGCCCTGTCGCTGGTGTACCTGGAGCCCCAGACGGACATCGCCTCTGATGCACTGGTTGATGTGGTCTCTGGAGCGGGTTTCAGGCTGCAGTTCAACGTGGTGGTGAAACCAGTAGAGCTTCATCCCAACGATATGATTCCCCCCTTGCTGTCCCGAGCACGGAGCATCATTGACAGCAAGGAGCCCCTTGAGCACATCGCGGGGTGCCAGGACGAGCGGCTCCTTAAGCAGCTTCTGGCTCTGGTCCAAGGGTAAAGCCATGCCTGAGATCACCTATCGCGAAGCCGTTACGCGGGCCTTGCGGGAGGCCCTGAAGGACCCCCGCGTCTTCATGATGGGGGAGGACATCGGCGCCTACGGTGGCCCCTACGCCGTCACCAAGGGGTTCCTCCACGAGTACGGCGAGGGCCGCATCAAGGACACCCCCATCTCCGAGTCGGTCATCGTGGGGGCAGGCATCGGGGCTGCTTTGGCCGGGCTGCGGCCCATCGTGGAGATCATGACCATCAACTTCACCCTCCTGGCAATGGACCAGATCGTCAACCACGCCGCCAAGCTCCGGTACATGTCCGGCGGGCAGTTCTCGGTGCCTCTGGTCGTTCGCACCGTTACCGGCGGCGGTGCCCAACTCGCAGCCACCCACTCCCAGAACTTCGAGGGGTGGTACGCCCACGTGCCGGGCCTGAAGGTGGTGGTGCCCGCGACGCCCTACGACGCCTTGGGGCTGTTTCGCTCGGTGATGGAGGAGCAGGACCCGGTCATCTTCGTGGAGCACATCCGCCTCTACAGCACCCGCGGGCCGGTGCCCGACGAGCTATACACGGTCCCTTTGGGGAAGGCCGAGGTGAAGCGTGAGGGCAGTGACCTGACCCTGGTGGCCTACTCGCGCATGGTCCACGTGGCGCTGGCGGCGGCTCAGCAGCTTGAGCAGGAGGGCATCAACGCCGAGGTGGTGGACCTTCGCACCCTGCGCCCTCTGGACGCCGCCACTGTTGTCGCTTCGGTGCGGAAGACCCACCGGGCCCTGGTGGTGGAGGAGGACTGGCTGACGGGGGGATTTGGGGCCGAGGTGGCGAGCCGCATTCAGGAGGGGGCCTTTGACCACCTGGACGCCCCGGTGGGCCGTGTGGGAGGGGTCGAGGTGCCCATGCCCTACGCCAGCAACCTGGAGGAGGCGGCCATCCCCAGCCCCGAGCGGGTGGTGCGAAGGGCGAAAGAGCTCATGGGGGCATAGGTTGCCCTCGCCCTGCCCTTTCCCTTCAAGGGAGAGGATTTCAAGGAGGTGTCTTCTTGGCTACCAGAGTAGTGATGCCCCAGATGGGGTACGACATGAAGCAGGGGACCGTGGTCCGCTGGCTCAAGCGGGAGGGGGAACCCGTCCAGCGGGGAGAGGCCATCGCCGAGATCGAGACGGACAAGGCCATCGTGGTGATGCAGGCCTACGCCTCGGGGGTGCTGAGCCACATCGTGGCGTCCGAGGGGGCCGTGGTGCCCGTGGGCCAACTCATCGCCATTATTGGCGCTCCGGACGAGGCGACCCCCCCTGAGTGGTTGCAGGCTACCTCCGCGCCATCCCTGGCGGCGATGCTAACCCGGGCCGCTACCCCAGTAGAAGCGCTACCAGAGCCTGCCGCTGCCGAGCGAGCGCGGTCCTCTCCCCTGGCGCGGCGTCTCGCCCAGGAGCACGGGGTGGACCTGGGCCAGATTCGAGGTTCTGGGCCTGGCGGGCGCATTGTGGAGGAGGATGTCCGGGCCCACCTGGCCCAGCAGAAGGCGCCCGTGCAGCCTGCCGCACCTGGTCCTATGGGCGTCGCGCCTCCGCGCTCCGCGATCACCCCTGTTGCGGCGGCCTCTCTGGAGGGCGCGCCGGCTCAGGTGGTGGAGCTGAGCCGCATGCGCCAGGCCATCGCCCGCATCACGACTCGCGCCAACCAGGAGGTGCCCCACTTCTACGTCACCACAACGGTGCATATGGACGCGGCCATGGCCCTGCGCCAGGACCTGAACCAGGCCCTGGAGGGCCAGGGCGTCCGCGTCAGCGTCAACGACCTCATCATCAAGGCGTGTACGCTGGCCCTCCAGAAGCATCCTATCCTCAGCTCCTCCTACCAGGAGGGCCGGCTGCTGGTCCACCCCGGCGTCAACATCGGCGTCGCCGTGGCTATAGAGGGCGGGCTCATCGTCCCGGTGGTGGCCGGCTGCGATAAAAAGAGCCTGGTGGAGGTGGCCAGGGCGGCCCATGAGGTCATTCAGCGGGCCCAGGAGGGAAAGCTCACCGAGGCGGAGTACACCGGCGGCACCTTCAGCATCAGCAACCTGGGCATGTACGACGTGGACCACTTTACGGCCATCATCTTCCCTCCCCAAGCCGCCGTGCTGGCCGTGGGTAGCGTTCAGAAGCAGCCGGTGGTGGTAGGGGAGCAGGTGAAGGTGGCTCAGGTCATGAAGGTTACGCTGTCGGTGGACCATCGTGTGGCCGATGGCGTGCAGGCGGCCCAGTTCCTGGGAGAGGTGAAGCGTGTCCTGGAGCATCCAGCGGTCCTGTTGCTCTCCGTATGAGTGGCCACCTGGGAGGGAGATGTGGTTTGCGCTAACCCCATGTTGACTAAGTGTGGCGCCCGTGTCTCAAACCATAACCACCGCACCAGATGAACGCCTTCGATCCTGTAGAGACTGGCGCTTACTTTGACGTTCTTTACCGGTCCCTGGCCAGGAGCCAGACCCACGCCCGCATAGGCCGCCAAGCGCTGGGTGAGGGGTTCGTGGGCCAGTTGGGATACGCTGGCGAGGAAGGACCTCTTACGCCTGGCGGAGCTGGCCGGGATGGGAAAAGGGCGTTCTGTCCTGGACCTCTGCTGCGGCATGGGAGGCGCCTCGGCCTCCGCTATGACCCAGGCGTTGCTGGCGAAGGGGTTGGTGGGCGACCTGGCCCACGCCCTCTACGTGGGGCGGGAACTCCAGAAGGCCGAGGTGGCTCTGCGGTTGCACCTGCCCTACGAGCAGGACTGGGACCTGGAGTTGCCGGGGGGCTAAGAGCCAAGGGGGAGAGTTCCTTGGGAAGGGCCTATGGAGAACCCTTTCTTGCAAGAAAAGGTTCTCCATACCTCCCTGAAAGAACTTGCACCACTCAACGCCTTGGTCAATCGGCTACAAGGTGGACCGGTACAACGACGCTGGCGCGAAACAACTCAACTAAGCTAATATGGTCGTAGCGATCGTGTGCGCTCAAAGTGACCGTGGCAGCATGACAGAGGAAACCCTATGAGAATTGGCCTGATCTCAGACACCCACATCCCGAGCATGGGCGCGGAGCCCCCACCCCAGGTTGCCCGTGCCTTTGAGGGGGTTGACCTCATCCTGCACGCAGGGGATGTCTACATACGCTCTTGTATAGATTGGCTGGAGCGCATCGCGCCGGTCAGGTCTACGGAGTCGTGGGTGGGGGTCCCCAGAGAGGGCGCATCGAGAATGCAAGACCCAAAGGTGGTTGACGCGGAGGGCCATTCCATTGGCCTGGTCCATCAGCTGTTCGTGCCAGGTATGAGCGACGATGTTTTCCCAGGGTCTCTCGCGACGGAATATCCTCCTAAATCGTCTCTCCCTCTGGCATTGCAGAGCATCTTCGGCAGGACTGTGGATATTGTGGTGTTTGGCTACACCCACGTTGCCTTGGTGGAGACCCACCAGGGGGTGCTCTTTGTGAATCCCGGAAGCACCAGCCTGGTCAGGCAGGTGCGGCGGCTCGGCACCGTTGCTGTTCTAGAGATCACTAAAACGGGCGTCGACGCCAAGATAATTGAACTGGCAGGACTGGCCGTATAAGGGCAGGAGGCAACAGCCTGACACAAGTGGATAAGGCTCCCGCCGCTCGGCTGCCCCGCCGCATCTACCCCCTCAGCACCAAAGATCTGACGGAGGAGCAGCTTGCCGTCGCCTTTGCCATGACCTCTCGCCGCCCTGAGCCCTTCGACGAGATCGCCCAGGAGGTGAGCGAGGAGAAGGCGGCCCAGTTCCACGAGCGGTGGGTTCTCAACTACGGCCACGCCTCGGTGGCGGAGCACGCTATCCTTCACATGGCCGTGGAGAACATCTCCCGCCTGGCCTGCGACTCTCTGGAAGACAACCGCCTGGCCTCCTACACCGAGAAGTCCAGCCGCTATCAGGTCATTGACACCAACGCCTATTACGTCCCGCCCGAACTGGCGGGGAAGCCCTTGCAGGAAGTGTACGTGCAGGCCTGCGAGGCCCTTTTCTCCGTCTACCACCGGTTGGTGAGGGACTCCATTGCCTTCTTGCCGAAGACGATGCCTCGGGAGGAGAAGGAGCGGGACGCCGCCTATCGTTTAAGGCTGCGGCGCTATGCTGTGGACTGGTGCCGCTTCGTCCTGCCCACCGCCACCCTCACCAACGTGGGGGTGACCATGAACGCTCGCTCTCTGGAGCACGCCATCCGCAAGCTGCTCTCCTCGGACCTCCAGGAGGAGGTTCAAATAGGCCAGGAGCTGAAGGAGCAGGGGCGTAAGATTACACCCACCCTCATCAAGTACGCCGACCCCAACCCCTATATGACAGAGACTCGCCACGCCCAGGAGGCCCTGGCGAGCGTGGTCCCTGCACGCTGGGAGGACGCAGAGGTCACGGCCCACCTTGCCCACTACGACTCTGATGCCGAGCGCAAGGTGGTGGCGGCAGTCCTTTACCACTACTCCCACCAGCCCTACGCCCAGGTGTGGCAGCATGTGCAGAAGATGACCTCGGCAGAGCTGGAGAGGGTGATGGACGAGGCTATGAGTCGCCTGGGGGCTCATGATGTCCCGCTTCGGGAGCTGGAGACGGTGGACTACACCTACGACCTGGTGATGGACTACGGGGCCTACCGCGAGTTCAAGCGCCACCGGATGCAGACGTACCTCCCTCAGCCCCTTACGGTGGAGCACGGCTACCTGACCCCGGCCCTCTTCTACGAGGCGGGACTGGAGGAGCCCTTTCACGAGGCCATGGAGGTCTCGGCCCGGGCCTATCGCCGGGTAGCGTCCGCCTTGCCCACGGTGGCCCAGTACCTGGTGACCCACGCCCACAAACGGCGCGTCCTGGCTAAGATGAACCTCCGGGAGTGCTACCACCTGTTCAAGCTACGCACCCAGCCAACGGCCCACTTCACCATCATCGCCGTGGCTCAGGCCGCTCTAGAAGAGGCAAGGCGGGTCCACCCCCTCCTCTTTCGCCACCTGCGGCTTAGGGAGTGAGGGCAAGGTCATTGAAGGGCTCTCGCGACTTTCAAGCGTCTCTCTGGCCTAGAGGGACAGCCGCATCACGTGTTGCCTGGTTCCTGCCGTCCCTACCTTCCGAAAGCCTGTGGGCTCGAAGGAAGACGTGAACCCCATAAAGCGGTAGCTTGGGGAGTCAGGGTTGACAGGATACGCCTTAACCACCGTGGCGCCATTCCTTCTAGCGCAGGCGACTGCGGCCCCTATCAGACGTTTGGCGACCCTCCTGGCCACGGAGCCAGCGTGGCAAGAAGAAACAGACGAGCGACCAAACGCTGCCCGATCCCTCGGTCGCGTCGTGTTCGACACCGAGGTTCCGGTAAGTGGTCCGCGGTGTAATCGAGCACCAAGCAACAGGCTCCCCGTCAAGGTATCCAAGGATCCCTATGGGCGTACCTTCCTGTACGCGACCCTGCAGGGAAGCCTTCTTGGCTTTGCTATCGGTGCGGCTTTCCCCCCCTGGCATCGAACGCCATACCATGCACCAGCAGTGCTTGGGGCCCCCAGGAGACTCGAATAGCCGCTCCAGGTCGCCCCACAGGTCAAGGGAGACCTCTCGGAATACAAGCCGATCGGGCACGGGGGAGAGGCCCTCTCCACCCTGTGGAGGACCTTTCGATCCTGGTGTCCTTTGTGCCTGAGAACGGATCGGGGGCTGCACCCTCCTTTGTCTCATGGCGTTGACCCTTGGTGTCCCATCGAGTTACCTTCCCGACGGGCTCCGCTAGCCCTGGCTGTCCAGCCAGATTTTCATGGAGCCCGTTGTGCCGCTCCAGTTGGGCGACCCCAGGACCAGAGCGTCGCACTCCCGCAGGTCTTCCCTTGTGGCGTCTTTGATGTGGACCAGGTTGGTCGTCGCCCCTTCCACCTGGAAGACCCCTTCACCGATGGCTTGCGCCAGGCGGGCAATCTGCTGACCGTAAGCGTCGTAGGGGATGAGGACACGGATAGGAACGGCCTGGCTTCTCAGAGGCTTTCGCCTTCGCCCAAGGGGCAAGTAGAGAGGGGAGTTGCCTCAGCCTCTGAGGGTACGCCGGGCTTGGGGGGGTTGCCAGCTAGTTGGTTCTGGTGGTGAAGAGGCTGCCCAGGAGGATGGGGTCGGTGGTGGGTTGAAGGCTTCCCCCCAGGGGCTCCACGGTGACCCTCACCCTGTCAAAGGTGCGAAGGGATTCGGCCATGCGGAGGCTCAGCTGCCCATAGCCCGCGTCGTCCATGATGAAGGCGCCGCCGTCGAAGCTCTGCGCTCCAGATACCAGCCAGAGCTGGTAGGTCTGGTCTTTGGGCAGCGGCGGCATGCCTAGGGCCACCAGGAGCCCCCACTCCCGTTCACGGCTTCCCATGAGAAGCCCCAGGTGGTGCCCCCTGGGCGTGGGCTCCTCAGCGAAAAGGTGGCTGTGTTTGGATAGGCTACCAGGTACGCCAGAGACTGCTGTTGAAGAGAGGCTGCTTCCATCTGCTGGCTTTGCTGATCCAGGGTGTTGATGCGCCTCTCGGCCCAGCTCAGGCCACCCGCCAGCACCAGCAGCAGAACAGCTGCTATGCCCGTGAGGGACGCCAGGGCATGTTGATGGCGGACCGCTTCCAAGGGGTGGACAATCGTCACCCTCTTCGGCGTTCTGGATGCCGCCAGGAGGCGTTGCCGAAGAGCGGCGGGGGGCGACACTGGCTCCACCAGCAGTGCCAACTGGCTTGTGGTCTCCTGATAGGCGACCGGGGAGAGGGCGCACTCGAAGCAGTGCTCCAAGTGGGCCTCCACCCGGCGCCGCTCCTCTTCCTCGAGGGCATCCAGGGTGTAGGCGGGAAGGGACTCTTCTACGTGGTTACTGATCATAGCCGATTCCGTCTTGGGTCAGGAACTCCTGCAACTTTTTGAGGGCCAGGAGGGTGCGGGTCTTTACGGTCCCTAACGGCTGCTGCAAGTAGTCGGCCACCTGCCTCTGCGTCATGCCGTAAAAGTAGGCCAGCACCACCACCTGTCGCTGCTCCGGCGGGAGCCTGTCCAGGGCCCCGCGAACCCTCCTATGCTCTTGAGTACGTCCGACCTCGTCGCTTGGATCTGCGAGCGGAATGTCTAGGGGGGAGGGGTTGTCGTCGGAAAGGGGCGGAGCGCCCACTCGCCATGAGCGACGCAACTCGTCTACGGCCCGGTGGTGGGCGATGCTGATCAGCCACGCCCGGGCGGTGCTCCGCGCGGCCTTGAAGCCGTTGCGCTTCTCCCAGGCCCGCAGGAATACCTCTTGGGTGATCTCTTCAGCGACGGCGTGCTGGGTGATCAGGCGGCGGACGATAGAGTAGACCAGTTTGCCGTAGCGGTGCGTACAGCTCGGCCAGGGCCTCTTGGTCGCCCTGAAGAAATTGGGCCGCCACCTGTTCGTCGCTCAGGCCTCGGAGGTCTATGGGCTTCCTTACGGTAGCGTTAGGCCGAGGAGCAACGACGCTCCCCCGGCGCCTGCTATGCTACACCAGATGGCCTGCGGTGAATAGTTGGGCCTCTGGACCAGCCCCTATAGTCCTTGAATATGTAAACCAAGGCGGAGTGGATGCCTCTTCCCGCTAATTCCTGGGCGCGGCCTTGCGGAGTTGCCTTGTATTGCGAGAGGAGGTCCCAAACGCTTACAATGGCTTCGCCTCATAGGTAGGATGCGTGTCGTAGAAACAGTGGATGTAGCTGAATGACCCTTCCTTCTCGACCCCTTGTGATCGCAGTCATCGGCGGCAGCAACGCCGATGAGGAGGCCCTGTCTTTGGCGTACCAGGTGGGCGCCGAGTTGGCCAAGCGTGGCGCACTCCTGGTGTGCGGCGGGCTGGGAGGGGTGATGGAGGCTGCGTGCAAGGGGGCCAAGGCGCACGGGGGGACCACCGTGCGCATCCTGCCGGGCAGCGACCCTGTTGAGGCCAACCCCTACGTGGATATACCCATCTGCACCGGCATCGGGCATGTCCGCAACATCATCGTCGTCAGGTCGGGCCGGGCGGTCATCGCCATTGACGGCGCCTATGGCACCCTCTCCGAGATCGCCCATGCCCTGGGGGATGGAATCCCTGTTGTGGGCCTCAAGACCTGGGAATTTTCCACCCACGGACGGCAGCCGGTCGGCGCCCTGATCCCCGCTTCGGGCCTGGTAGACGCCGTGGAGAAGGCCATCGCGGCTGCCCAGGAGCGAGCCGTCAAGCCCTCTCCTTTGGCGAAGCCATTATGACCAATATCGCCAGGATTCGAGGCCGAGAGGTCCTGGACTCCCGGGGCAATCCCACCGTGGAGGCCGAGGTGATCCTGGAGGGCGGCGCCCTGGGGCATGCAGCGGCGCCTTCGGGGGCGAGCACCGGTCTTCACGAGGCCGTGGAGCTGCGGGACGGTGATCCGCTGCGATTTGGCGGCAAGGGAGTGATGCAGGCCGTCGCCCACATCAACGAGGTCATCGCCCCGGCCCTCCAGGGTCACGATGCCACCCGGCAGGAGGCCGTGGACAAGGCCCTCCTGGAGCTGGATGGCACTCCCAACAAGGCCCGCCTGGGGGCTAACGCCCTGCTGGCCGTCTCCCTGGCCGTGGCCCACGCCGCCGCGGCCTCTCGACGACAACCCTTGTACCGGTATCTGGCAAGAGGCGCTCAGCTTACCCTTCCCGTTCCTCAACTGAACATCCTGAACGGCGGGCGTCACGCCCAGGGGTCCACGGACTTCCAGGAGTTCATGGTGGTTCCAGCGGGCCTGCCCACCTTTCGGGCGGCCTTGCGGGCTGGGGTGGAGGTGTACCACGCCCTGCGGGAGATCCTGCGAGAGAAGGGGTACGGTACCACGGTGGGCGATGAGGGTGGCTTTGCACCGTCCCTCTCCTCCAACGTCCAGGCCGTGGAGCTGGTCCTGGTGGCCATCGAGCGGGCTGGCTACCGGCCTGGGGAGCAGTGCTGGATCGCCTTGGATGTGGCTGCGTCCGAGTTATATCACGATGGGCAGTACGTGCTGGAGCGGGAGGGGGCCCGCCTGAACTCTACCGAGATGGCGGCGCTCTACGGACGCTGGGCAGCCCAGTATCCCATTCTAAGCATCGAGGATGGCCTGGCCGAGGACGACTGGGAGGGGTGGCCTCACCTGCAGCTTCGGCTGGGCAAGCGTGTGCAACTGGTGGGGGACGACCTGTATACCACCAGCACTGAGAGGATTCAGCGGGGCATTCGGGAGCAGTCCTCGAACGCCGTGCTCATCAAGCCCAACCAGATCGGCACCCTGACCGAAACCCTGGAGGCCCTGCGGCTGACCCAGCAGGCGGGCTGGGGCGTCGTTGTCAGCCACCGTTCCGGGGAGACCGAGGACACCACCATCGCCGACCTGGCGGTGGCCACGGGGGCAGGTCAGATCAAGGCGGGGGCCCCCAGCCGCTCCGAGCGGGTGGCCAAGTACAACCGCCTGCTGCGCATCGAGGAGGAGCTGGAGGAGGAGGCCCGCTACGCGGGACTCGATGCGTTCAAGCACGTGGGGAGGTAGAACGTGGCAAGCGATTTCCTGCGCATCGGCGTCATTGGTGTGGGTTTTGGGGCCCAGGTCCACATCCCCGGCCTCCAATCCGAGGGTGTGGAGGTGGTGGCCGTCTGCTCCCGCCGTGAGGAGCGGGCCCAGGAGGCTGCCCAGCGGTTTGGCATCCCACACCTGTTCACCGATTACCGCGAGATGGTGCGGATGGAAGGCCTGGACGCCGTCAGCGTTGCCGGCCCCGTCCCACTCCATCATCCCATGGTCATGGCCGCTCTGGAGGCGGGGAAACACGTCCTGTGTGAAAAGCCCTTCTCCACCGACCAGGCCAAGGCCTATGAGATGTGGCAGAAGGCCAGGAGCACTGGCCTCACCGCCATGATCGCCCACGAGTTCCGCTTCACCTCCGCCCGAATGCGGGTGAAGGAGCTCCTTGACGAGGGGTTTGTGGGGCCCCTGCACATGGCGCGCCTGTGGTTGGTCGGTGGGCCCAGGCGTCCCGTCCGCCTTCGCCCCCTCTCCGAGCGAGACGATGCCAGCCAAGGGAACGGCTTCCTGTGGGGCCTGGGCTCCCACTACATTGACTGCCTCCGCCACTGGTTCGGCGAGGTGGAGTCGGTATCCGGCCACCTCTTCGCCCACTACGGAGACCGCACCGACCTAACGACGGGGAAGACCGTCCAGGCCACCGCGGACGATACGTTCTACATCACGCTCCGCTTCGCAAGCGGGGGATGGGCCACCATGACCGGCACCACCGCTGCTCCCTTCGGTCCAGGGGCAGGGGTTGAGATCTACGGCAGGGACGGGACCCTTGTAACCCCTCATGTGGGCGCCGGCTTCAATCCCCCTGCGCATGGCATGATTCTAGGCGCCAAAACTGGCGACGAGGCCTTGGCGCAGCTTCCCGTCCCCGAGCGCCTTGAGCCCTTTGCTGACGACAGGGATGAGCGGCTGATGCCCTTCCGCCTGCTGGTGCGGGAGTTCGTGCGTGGCATTCAAGAGGGGCTCTCTCCCGCCCCCAACTTTTACGATGGCTTCCGATGCCAGCAGGTGCTGGATGCCGTGCGCCTCTCCTCGTCTACAGGGCGGGTGGTGGCCATCCATTCCGCGAAGGAGTAGGGAAAACTGAACGTGGGTGGCACGCCCCGCCCCTCCTAGCAGGATACTGAAGAACCCTTTCGACCATTCCCCTGGCCCCCTTCCTGGAAGGAAGGGGGCGGTTTTAGATATGGGGGACACCCCCATACCCCTGCCAAAGGGCCTTCGCCCCTCTGGACACCCCTTTCCCCAGCCTGCTAGACATCCTGGAGGATTGAACCTAACATCCTGAGTGTCCGTCACCATCAAGAACAGGGAGGCAACAATGGTCACACGCATCGGCATCAACGGCTTCGGTCGTATCGGGCGGCAGGTGCTGCGGGCCACATTGGAGCGCCATCCTGGCAAGCTGGAAGTGGCGGCCGTGAATGACCTGGCCGACGCCGCCACCAACGCCCACCTTTTCAAGTACGACACCAACTTCGGCGCCTACCCCGGCGCCGTGGCGGCGGTGGATGGCGCCCTGGTGGTGGACGGCAAGCCCATCAAGGTGTTCTCAGAGCGGGACCCGGGCAAGATCCCCTGGGCTGAGGTGGGCGCCGACATCGTGGTGGAGTCCACGGGCATCTTCACCAACGCCGATAGGGCCTCCCAGCACATCAAAGGGGGGGGGGCCAAGAAGGTGATCATCACGGCCCCCGCTCGCGGCGAGGACCTGACTATGGTCCTGGGGGTCAACGAGGAGAAGTACGAGCGCCAGCGTCACCACGTCATCTCCAACGCCTCCTGCACCACCAACTGCGTCGCCACCATGGTCAAGGTGCTCAACGACGCCTTCGGCATCGAGCACTCCCTGATGTCCACGGTCCACGCCTACACTAACGACCAGCGCATCCTGGACCAGGTGCACGAGGACCTGCGGCGGGCCAGGGCGGCGGCCCAGAACATCATCCCCACCACCACCGGGGCCGCTCGGGTGGTGGGCGTCATCATTCCAGAGCTCAACGGAAAGATTCACGGCATGGCCTTCCGTGTGCCCGTCTCCGCCGTCTCTATCACGGACCTTGTTGCGGTGCTGAAGCGACCCGTGAAGATGGGGGAGGTGAACGACGCCTACCAGGCGGCTGCCAAGGGCCGCTTGAAGGGCATCCTGGCCTATACGGAGGAGCCCCTGGTGAGCAGCGACTTTAAGGGCAACCCTCATAGCTGCACCATTGATGCCCTCTCCACCATGGTGATGGGCGGCACCATGGTGAAGGTGCTGGGGTGGTACGACAACGAGTGGGGATACGCCTGCCGGACATCGGACGTGGCGGCCTTCATGGCGGACCAGGGGGTTTAGCAGGATCCGAAAGAGGTGTCCAGAGGGGCGAAGCCCCGGAGCCTGCCCTGAGCGAAGCTGAAGGGGTGGGGATATGGGGGTGTCCCCCATATATAATTCTCACCCCCTTCCTGGCCAGGAAGGGGGACAGGGGGATGGTCGAAAGGGATTTGCATCACTCTGTTAGGCACCGGTGGACCAGGGCACGCCCCGCCTTGCGTTGCTTGCGAAAAGTTGCTACACTGGGGCCTCCAGAGGCGCTATGGGATTCGGCTTGGGAACGGCAAGGTGCTCTCTTTCCTGGGAAGGGAAGAGAGTTGTTTGCTTTCGTGCCGCTCTTGGATTCAAGGCGGGCTAAGAGATAGCGCCTGGGGCCCAGACCTTTGCTAACTTCGGGAGAGGTGTCCTCCATGCAGTTGACCGGCGGCCAGATCCTCTGCGAGTCCCTCATTCGGGAAGGGGTGGATGTGGTCTTCGGCCTTCCCGGGGGCGCCATTCTCCCCCTTTACGGCACCCTGCCTCAATACAAAGACCGGATCCGCCACATTCTGGTGCGGCACGAGCAGGGAGCGGCCATGGCCGCCGATGGCTATGCCCGCGCCACTGGCAAGGTCGGTGTGTGTTGGGCGACTTCCGGCCCCGGTGCAACGAACCTGGTCACGGGGCTAGCGTGCTCCAGCATGGACTCGGTGCCCATTGTCGCCATTACCGGCCAAGTGGCCCGCCCGACCATCGGGAAGGACGCCTTTCAGGAGATCGACGTCACGGGGGTCACCCTCCCCATTACCAAGCACAACTACCTGGTGATGCACGCTTCGGAAATAGCGCGCACCATTAGGGAGGCCTTTTACATCGCCAGCAGCGGGCGCCCCGGGGTGGTGCTTGTGGATATCCCCAGGGACGTGTTCCAGGAGAAGGCCGAGTTTGGCGAATACCCCACCACGGTGGACCTTCCGGGTTACAAGCCGGTGCTGGATGGGAACATCTCCCAGATTCTCCGGGCAGCCCGTCTTATCAAGGAGGCGCAGCGCCCGGTTGTCCTGGCCGGTCATGGCGTTCTCCTTTCTCGCGCCATGGACGAGCTTCGGGAGTTTGCGGAGAAGACCCAAACTCCCGTCATCACCACGCTCTTGGGGTTGAGCGGATTCCCCCAGACCCACTACCTGAGCCTGGGAATGCCGGGTATGCACGGCGTGGCCTGGGCCAGCCTGGCCTTGGACGAGGCGGACCTGATCATCGGCCTTGGGGCGCGGTTTGACGACCGGGTGACGGGGGACCTGAAACGGTTTGCTCCCAACGCAAAGATCATCCACGTGGATGTGGACCCCTCGGAGATCGGCAAGAGCGTGGCTACCGCCGTGCCGATCGTGGGAGACCTGAAGCGGGTGCTCAAGCAGCTCATCGCAAACGTGGAGCCGGCCATTCACGTCGAATGGATGGCTCACCTGGACCAGCTTCGGCGGGAGCATCCCTCCCTTTACATTCGCCCCACCGAAAAGCTGCTGCCCCAGTACGTCATCCGCGAGATCTCAGAGGTGACCGATGGCAGGGCGGTTATCGTCACGGGCGTGGGGCAGCACCAGATGTGGACTGCACTGCACTACACCTTCAAGGAGCCCTACACCATGATCACCTCGGGTGGCCTGGGGGCCATGGGGTTCGAGGTCCCTGCCGCCATGGGGGCCCAGGTAGGCGTACCGGATCGGGTGGTGTGGTCCATCGCGGGGGATGGGGGCTTCCAGATGACGATGAGCGAGCTGGCCACCATCGCCGAGAACAACATCCCCGTGAAGTTCGCCATCATCAACAACAACTTCCTGGGCATGGTGCGCCAGTGGCAGGAGTTTTTCTACAACCGGGAGTACAGCGCCAGCGGCTACACCAAGAACCCTGACTTCGTGAAGCTGGCCGAGGCCTTCGGCATTCTGGGCCTGCGCGTGACCGAGCGGTCTCAGGTGCGGGACGCCATTATCAAGGCTATGGAGTGGGCAGGCCCCGTGGTGGTGGACTTTGTGGTGGAGGAGGAGGAGAACGTCTACCCCATGATCCCCGCAGGCACGAGCGTGGACCAGCTTATCGAGGAACCCCAGATGGTGGAGGAGCGGAGGTAGATGCCCAAGGGCCCAGCCTCTCACACAATTGTTGCCCTGGTCCAGGACAGGCCCGGGGTCCTCAATCGCGTCGCCAGCATGTTCCGGCGGCGTGGGTACAATATTGTCAGCCTGTCGGTGGGCCATAGTGAGCAGCCGGGCTTCTCGCGTATGACCTTCGTGGTCAACGGGGACGACCACACCATTGAGCAGGTCCGCAACCAGTTGGACCGCCTCATAGACGTGGTCAAGGTCTCGGACCTCAGCGATGAGAACGTCGTGGCCCGCGAGCTTGCCCTGATCAAGGTCCAGGCAACCCCCTACAACCGCAGCGAGATCATCCAGCTCGTGGACATCTTCCGAGCCAACATTGTGGATGTCTCTCCAGACTCTCTCATCATCGAGGTGACCGGGGACGAGGACAAGGTGGACTCCCTGCTTCAGCTCCTCAAATCCTTTGGCGTGCGGGAGTTGATGCGCACCGGACGGGTTGCCATGCTCCGGGGGGCCAACGCCTACCCCGGCACTCCCAGCGCCAACGGGAATCAGTAGACAAGTCCTGGGGCTCCTGGAAAGGGCCTCTGGCGTGGTGATGCAAAAAGGGAGTCCAGAGGGGCAAAGCCCCTTTGGTGGGGGTCTGGGGGTATCCCCCTGTCCCCCTTCCTTCCAGGAAGGGGGACAGGGGGATAGTCGAAGGCCCCGTATCTATCGGGGGTCGAAAGGGGTTTTTCCGCAAACCGCTAGACCCAAGAAAGGACCCGCTCATGGCCCAGGTGTATTACGACAAGGACGCCGATCTGTCGCTCCTGCAGGGGAAGACCCTGGGGATTATTGGCTACGGGAGCCAGGGCCACGCCCACGCCCTGAACCTGAAGGACAGCGGCTTCAACGTGGTGGTGGGCCTCTACAAGGGCAGCGCCAGTTGGCCGCGAGCGGAGCAGGCGGGGCTGCGGGTGGCCACCGTGGACCAGGTGGCCCGCGAGGCCGACATCATGATGATGCTTGTCCCCGATACGGTCCAGCCAGGGGTTTACCGGGAGTCCATCCAACCTCATCTGAAGCCGGGCAAGACCCTCATGTTCGCCCACGGCTTCAATATCCACTACAAGCGGATCCAACCGCCGCCCGTCATTGACGTGTCCATGGTGGCGCCTAAGGCGCCGGGCCACCGTATGCGGGAGATCTTCACCCAGGGGTCGGGGGTCCCCGCCCTCTTGGCCGTGCACCAGGACACGTCCGGCAAGGCGTGGCAGGTGGGCCTGGCCTACGCCCGTGGCATTGGCGCCACAAGGGCAGGGGTGCTCCGGACCACCTTCAAGGAGGAGACGGAGACCGACCTGTTTGGGGAGCAGGCGGTCCTGTGTGGGGGTGTCACCAGCCTCATCAAGGCGGGATTCGAGACCCTGGTGGAGGCGGGCTACCAGCCGGAATCGGCCTACTTTGAGGTGCTTCACGAGCTGAAGCTTATCGTGGACCTCATCTACCAGGGGGGCCTGGAGTACATGCGCTACTCCGTGAGCGACACGGCGGAGTTCGGGGACTACACCCGGGGGCCCAGGATCATTGACGAGTCGGTCAAGCGGCGAATGCAGGAGATCCTGAAGGAGATTCAGGACGGGACCTTCGCCCGGGAGTGGATTGCGGAGAACGACGAGGGCCGCCCCCGGTTCAACGCCCTGCGGCAAAAAGATGCCGACCATCCCGTTGAGAAGGTGGGGAAGGAGTTGCGGGCCATGAT
Organism: Dehalococcoidia bacterium; assembly: GCA_009692865.1. Taxonomy (GTDB): domain Bacteria; phylum Chloroflexota; class Dehalococcoidia; order Lucifugimonadales; genus SHYH01. Next base: position 12,012 of record SHYH01000002.1, on the reverse strand, counting down.
GCCCTTCCTGGAGCCTCCGCGTCGAGGGTAAGGGGGCAGGGCCCCATCGCTTTAGCCGGCGCCGGGCAGCGGCGAAGGGCCTTCCCAAGCGAGGGTGCAGGCCGTAGGTGTTGCACCCCGACTGGTTGGCGTTCCCGTATCCCCGCATCGGGGCCGTAGACACTCGACTTGTGCCGTATTCGGCATCACGGATTGGTGGCACGCCCTGCTTCCTTGCGTTGCCTGTGAGCGGCCCTCATTTGGGATCTCACCCTCACCGTTTCTGAAAAGCCCATTGGGAACTTCGCTTGGGGACGTGAGAGGAACCAGCGGAACACCAACCTCGAAAACGACAATTGAACCCCACGGTGGGGAGGAGACCATGACGGAGAACAGGGTCCTCATCTTTGACACGACGCTGCGCGATGGTGAGCAGGCGGCGGGAGCCTCCATGACCATCGAGGAGAAGCTGGCGGTTGCGCAGCAGCTGGAGCGCCTGAAGGTGGATGTGATCGAGGCGGGGTTTGCCGCTAGCTCCCCCGGCGACTTCCAGGCCATCCGGACCATAGCCGAGCGTGTGCGTGGACCCATCATCTGCTCCCTGGCCCGCGCCAACCCCAACGACGTGGACCAGGCGGCGGAGGCCGTCAAGCCCGCGGCCAGCTCGCGCATCCACGTCTTCATCTCCAGCTCCGACGTCCACCTGATGCACCAGCTCCGCAAGGGCCGGGAGGAGGTCATGGACATGGCCGTCTCCATGGTGAAGCGGGCCAAGCGATACGTGGAGGACGTGGAGTTCTCACCCATGGACGCGACTCGCACACTCCCCGAGTACCTCTACGCCATGCTGACGGCCACCATTGACGCCGGGGCCACCACGGTGAACATACCGGACACCGTGGGCTACGCCATCCCCGAGGAGTTTGCCCAGCTCATCCGCAACATCTTTGAGAACGTGCCCAACATCCATAAGGCGCGCGTCAGCGTCCACTGCCACAACGACCTTGGTCTGTCCGTCTCCAACAGCCTGGCGGCGGTTAAGGCGGGGGTGCGCCAGGTGGAGGTGTGCGTCAACGGCATCGGCGAGCGGGCGGGCAACGCCTCCCTGGAGGAGGTGGTCATGGGCATCCACACCCGCCGTGACTTCTTCGAACTCCACACGGGTGTGGAAACTACCCAGCTGTACCGGACCAGCCGCCTGGTGAGCGAGATCACCGGCTTCCTGGTGCAGCCCAACAAGGCCGTCGTGGGCGCTAACGCCTTCCGCCACGCCTCAGGGATTCACCAGGACGGTCTCCTGAAAGAGCGCACCACCTTCGAGATCATGAACCCGACCTCCGTGGGCGTTCCCGGCAGCGCCATCGTCCTGGGAAAGCTGTCCGGACGTGCCGGACTGCGGGCACGCCTGGAGGAGCTGGGCTTTCACCTGTCCCAGGAGCATTTGAACCAGACCTTCCAGGCCTTCAAGGACCTGGCCGACAAGAAGCGGGAGGTGACGGACAGAGACCTGGAGGCACTGATGGCGGAGCAGCGCCGGACCGTTAGCGAGGCCCAGACCTACCGGCTGGACCAGGTTCAGGTCTCCTGCGGCGACCACATCATACCCACGGCCACGGTACGGATCATCGGGCCCAACGAGGAGGTGCTGGGCGACACGGCCACAGGAACAGGGCCCGTGGATGCTGTGTGCAACGCCATCAGCCGTGTGGTGCCGGTGCCCAACAAGTTGGTGGAGTTCTCCGTCCAGTCCATCACCGAGGGCCTGGACGCTGTGGGGGATGTAACCATCCGCATTCAAAGTGGGGGAAAGAGCTATGTGGGAAGGGGCGTGTCCACGGACATCATTGTGGCAAGCGCCCGGGCCTACATGAACGCGTTAAACCGCGTGCTGGCCATCACGGGGGCGCAAGCGGCTGGAAAGGGGACTGGCTCCTAAGAGGGTAACGAAACAGGGAGTCCAGAGGGGCGCAGCCCCGGAGCCTGCCCTGAGCGCAGCCGAAGGGGTGGGGGTCTGGGGGTATCCCCCAGATATAATTTCTGCCCCCGTCCTGGCCAGGAAGGGGGCAGGGGGATGGTCGGAAAGGGTTTTTCAGCAATCTGCTAAAGGTTTCGCTACAACTTTGTGAAGGAGAAGGCGATGCCCCCTAAGACCATGTTTGAGAAGATCTGGGAGTCCCACGTGGTCCACGAGGAGCCGGGCCAGCCCACCCTCCTGTATGTAGACCTGCACCTGGTCCACGAGGTGACCTCTCCCCAGGCCTTCGAGGGGCTTCGCCTGTCGGGTCGCAAGGTGCGCCGCCCGGAGCTGACCGTGGCCACCGTGGACCACAATATCCCCACCTGGGACCGCTCCCTCCCCATCACCGATGAGATTTCTCTTCAGCAGATCCGAACGCTGGAGCAAAACGTCAAAGAGTTCGGCGTCACCTTCTACGGGATGACCAGCGCCCAACAGGGCATCGTACACATCATCGGCCCGGAGCTAGGCTATACCCAGCCGGGAAAGGTCATCGTCTGCGGTGACAGCCACACGGCCACCCACGGCGCATTTGGGGCCATCGCCATGCCCCTCGGCACCTCCCAGGTGGAGCACGTGCTGGCCACCCAGTGCCTGGTGCAGGCCAGGTTCAAGGCCATGGAGGTGCGAGTCTCTGGCCGCCTCCCTCACGGCGTGACGGCCAAGGACCTGATCCTGGGCGTCATAGGCCGGATCGGCGTGGACGGTGGGGCGGGCTACGCCATCGAGTACACCGGCGAGGCCGTCCGCTCCCTGACCATGGAGGGCAGGATGACGATCTGCAACATGTCCATCGAGGCGGGCGCTCGGGTGGGCATGGTCGCGCCCGACGACACCACCTTCGAGTGGATGCGAGGGCGTCCCCAGGTTCCCAGGGGGCAGGCCTTTGAGCAGGCGGTAGAGGGGTGGCGCGCCCTGGCGTCGGACTCTGGCGCCTTCTACGACCGGGTGGTGGAGATCGACGCCACGAGGCTGCAACCCTACGTGACGTGGGGGACGAACCCCGGCATGGTGCTGCCCGTTTCCGGTCAGGTGCCCGACCCAGCCTCCTTTGGCACGGATGCCGAGCGGACAGCGGTGGAGCGCGCCCTGGAGTACATGGGCCTTCGGCCCGGGACGCCCATCCAGGAGATCCCGGTGGACCGGGTGTTCATTGGCTCCTGCACCAACTCCAGGCTGGCGGACCTTCGGGACGCCGCCGAGGTGATCCGAGGCCGTAAGGTGCACCCTGGGGTGCGGGCGATGGTGGTCCCCGGCTCTACTCTGATAAAGCTCCAGGCCGAGAAGGAAGGCCTGGATGTGGTCTTTAAACAGGCGGGGTTTGAGTGGCGGGAGGCGGGGTGCTCCATGTGCCTGGGGATGAACCCCGACATCCTGGGGCCTGGCGAGCGGTGCGCCTCCACCTCGAACCGCAACTTTGAGGGACGCCAGGGCCCCCAGGGACGCACCCACCTGGTGAGCCCTCCCATGGCGGCGGCGGCGGCTATCGCCGGCCACTTCGTGGACATTCGGGAGTGGGAGTAGCGAGCAGGCGTGGCCTGCAACGGCGTGGTATGATGTTTTATCATACCTACCAAGAGGTGGCCTATGGGCAAAGCAAAACTTGCAGTCACCATTGATGAGCGCACTGTTCACGAGTTGGACCGGCTGGTAGATGAGCGGGTGTTCTCCAGCCGGAGCCAGGCTATCGAGGAAGCGGTGAAAGAGAAACTCGTGCGACTTCGCCACACTCGCTTAGCCAGGGAGACCGCGAAACTAGACCCTTCCCTTGAACAGGCCATGGCCGAGGAGGGGATGGCTGTGGATGTCCAGGCATGGCCGCCATACTAAGGGGAGAGGTCCGCTGGGCAGACCTGAACCCGGCTCAGGGGCATGAACAGGGCGGTCAGCGACCTGTCTTGGTGCTAAGCGAGGATGTCTTCAACGAACGGTCGGGGACGGTCATTGCCGTGGCCATCACCAGCCAGCCACAGCGAGTAGGCTTTCCTCTGGCAATGGAGCTCAAGTCCGTCAAGATGCCGAAGCGCTCGTGGGTGAAGATCAGCCAGGTGCGCACCCTGAGCGTGGAGAGGCTTGGTTCCAACCTGGGAAGAGCCTCCCCAGAGGAGGTTGGCCTAGTAGTCGAGGGCTTGAATGAGATAATCGGGTGAGCACCGGTACCTGCGCGGTAAGATGCGTACACATCTTGAAACCGATAGAGTTGCCTTCACATCCAAGGGTTGATTTGGGACATTCATCTCGGACTAATGACAGGAGCATCCATGCAACCCTTCACCGCTCATACCGGCGTACTGGCGCCCCTGGACCGGGTCAACGTGGACACCGACTCCATCACCCCGGCCAGGTTCCTCAAGCGCATCACCCGGACTGGCTTCGAGGACGCCCTCTTCTGCGACTGGCGCTCCCTGCCGGACGGCCGCCCTAACCCCGAGTTCATCCTCAATGCGCCGCGTTATCAAGGCGCCTCGCTCCTGGTGACAGGGCGTAACTTCGGAAGCGGCTCCTCGCGGGAGCACGCGGTGTGGGCCCTCATGGACTACGGCTTCCGGGCCGTCATTGCCCCCAGCCTGGCCGACATCTTCCACAAGAATTGCCTGGAGAACGGCCTGGTGCCGGTGCTGCTCCCGGAGGAGCAGGTGAGAGGGCTCATGGGGAAAGCCCTGGCCTCTCCAGGCTACCAACTGACGGTGGACCTGGAGCGGTGCGAGGTCCGGGACGCGGACGGCCTCTGTGTCACCTTTGTCATCCACCAGGACCCAGAGACCCACGTCTTTCGACGCCACACGCTGCTGAACGGCCTGGACGAGATCGGCCTTACCCTTCAGCGCCAGGACAAGATTCGGGCATACGAAGAGCGCATCGGCCTGCGTCCGCTGCGGTAGGGAGAGGAACCAATGCGCTTCGCCATCGCGGTGCTCCCTGGTGACGGCATCGGGCCGGAGGTAACGCAGGAGGCGGTCAGGGCCCTGGAGCGCGTGGGCCAGCGGTACGGCCACACCTTTGACCTCTCCTACGCCCCAGTGGGGGGCAACGCCATCGACCGGTACGGCACCGCCCTGCCGGAGGAGACCCTCCAGATCGCCCGGGGGGCCGATGCCGTGCTGTTTGGTGCGGTGGGTGGCCCCAAGTGGGACGATCCTAAGGCCACAGTCCGCCCTGAGGACGGTATCCTGGGCCTGCGTCGGGGCCTGGGCCTCTACGCCAACCTGCGGCCCGTGAAGATCCATCCCAATCTGATGTACGCCAGTCCCATCAAACCTCAAGTCCTCGCCAATGTAGACCTGGTGGTGGTCCGGGAGCTCACCGGCGGCATCTACTTCGGCAGGCCCAAACGGCGGTGGAGCACCTCCCGGGGTAGGCGGGGCGTCGACACCATGAAGTACACCGAACAGGAGGTGCGGCGCATCCTTCGGGTGGGCTTTGAGCTGGCCCGGAGACGTCGCAAGCACCTCACCTCGGTGGACAAGGCCAACGTGCTGGAGACCTCACGGCTGTGGCGCGAGGTGGCCGTGGAGGTTGCCCAGGAGTACCCCGACGTGACCCTGGAGCACCTACTGGTGGACACGGCGGCCATGCAACTGGTGCGGAGCCCATCCCGGTTCGACGTCATCGTCACCGAGAACCTGTTTGGGGACATCCTGACCGACGAGGCGGCCGTCCTCGCGGGCTCCATGGGCATGCTCCCCTCGGCCAGCCTGGCCGGCCTGCCCGTAGGCGGCAAAGCCGGGCGGCGCCCCAAGGGCCTCTATGAGCCCATTCACGGAAGCGCGCCGGACATCGTGGGGCAGGGCAAGGCCAATCCCGTCGCCGCCATTTTGAGCGCCGCATTTCTTCTGCGTTACTCCCTGGGGCTGGAGCAGGAGGCCCAGGCGGTGGAGCAGGCAGTGGACGCCACCTTGGTCCAGGGGCACCGCACCCCGGACATCGCCGAGGAGGGCAGGCCCGTCCTCAGCACGAGGGAGATGGGGGCGGCCATCATCGAGCGCATCCAATAAGGGCTGCTCTCACCCCTCCTCTTCCTCTTCGACCATGGCTTGAAACCCCAGAGCCTCCAGCTTTGCCCGGAGGCTGGGTAGCCACTGACTCAGCGGGACGGTGAGGGGCAGGGTGATCTCAACCTCCCCCGTTGGCAGGCGCTGCACCTGGCCCGGGCCCTGCTTTTCCAGGGAGACGCTCATGCGCTCCCGGTCGATCCCCAGAGCGTCGGTCACCTGGAACACTAGGCCCATGTCCGCCATGGTGATGATCTCCTCCACGCTTCCCCTCCATAACTTGATTTCGGTTGCCGCTGGACCTCGCTCAGAAACAAAAGCCTCAAAAAGGCATGAAAGCTATTGATAAACTCATTGACACTCTAATTCAGTAGATTCTACGCTCTAAGTGCATTTTTATTCGGGGGATATTCCCCTAACTTAGGAGAGTGAGGTTAACTAGTATGGTTGAGACTACTCGCGTATCGTATCCCAGCAAGGTTCAGCAGGACCAGGCCCCGCCCGCTCATGTGGTGGTCATCGGAGTAGGTGGTGGAGGGTGCAACGCAGTAATGCGCATGATGCGGGAGCGGGCGGTCCCTGGTGTACGGTTCATCTGCGTCAACACCGATGTGAAATCGCTTCAGAATGTCGATGGTGTCACCGCGATCCAGATCGGCGAGGAGCTGACCCACGGGATGGGCGCAGGTGGTGTCCCTGCCGTAGGCCTCCAGGCAGCGGAGGGCGCCCGAGCGGAGCTGTTGCGCGCCATAGGTCATGGGGACCTGGTCTTCATCACGGCGGGGATGGGTGGAGGCACAGGAACAGGCGCCGCTCCCGTGGTGGCGGAGATGGCGAGGAGGACCAAGGCCCTGGTCATCGGTCTTGTGACTACCCCCTTCTCCTGGGAAGGCCATAGGCGCCTGGAGCAGGCCATGGCGGGGATCGGTCAGCTCAAAGACAAGGTGGACAACCTCATCGTTGTCCATAACGACCGTCTCCTTGCCCTCACCGGCAAAGATGTCTCCATGGAAGAGGCGCTGCGCAGGGCCGACGAGGCTATAGTGTACGGCGTTCTTTCCGTTGCCGAGCTGGTCAACGTGCCGGGGGAGATCAACGTGGACTTGGCCGATATACGGACCATTATGAAGCTCCCGGGCCGGGCCCTCATGGCCATTGGCGAGATGCCGGAGCCGGGAGGGGCCCTGGAGGCTGCCAAGGTAGCTGTGGAAAACCCTCTCTTGGACGTCTCGATAGACGGCGCCCAGGGCATTCTGTTCTGCATCAATGGCGGGCCCAAGCTGACGCTGGGTGAGGTGAATGCGGCGGGCCAGTACATCGCCGAACGGGTGCACCCCGACGCTACCATCTTCTTCGGGATGGTCAACAACCCCAACATGGGGGACCGGGTGCGGCTGACCCTCATCGCGACGGGCATTCCAGAGCCTACCGCCAAGGCGGGGGCGAGCAAGTCCAAGTAGCTCAAAGTGGCTTGAAGGTGAGAAGGAGCGTCCCGATGGTATCGGGACGCTCCTTCTCTTTTTCGTTCCTGGCCCGCTAGTCCAGCGGGTGACAACCCTTCGGCATGGCGTCCTAGGGCACGTTAGGGGCAAAGTCCATGCCGACCTGCCCCAGGGCCTGCAGGTGCCTGTACTCCGCGTCCGACAGCTTGAGCACCTTCTGGTAGATGTAGTCGTTGTCCTCTCCCAGCCGCACCGGAGGCTTGCGCACCACGAAGGGCGTCTTGGACATCTTGAAGGCGGTGCTGGGGTACAGATGCGTGCCGACCTCCGGGGCCGTGATCTCCACAAAGAAGTCCCGCTCCTTCACGTGGGGGTCGTTGAAGGCGTGAACCTCGTGCATCATGGGCCCTGCGGGGACGCCCGCTGTTTGAAGGCGGTGGAATAGGTCGTAGCTGTTCTTATCCTTGGTCCAGGCGCTCATGATTTCGTCCACCTCGTCGTGGTGGGCCTGGAGCGCCTGCCAGTCGCTGAACCGCTTGTCCTCGATGAGCTCTGGTCGGCCCATGACGCGGCACAAGGCGTGCCACTGCTCGATGGCGCCGAGGGAGACGGCCAGCCACTCGTCGTCGCCAGTACAGGAGTACACCCCCTGCACCAGGTGAGGATCGCGGTTGCCCATGGTGCCGGCCACGCGCCCGTTGATGGTGTAGTCCATGATGAGCTCCCCCAGGTGGGGGAGAAAGTTCTCCCCCATGGAGATGTCAACGTAGCAACCTTTGCCTGTCCTCTCCCTCTGGTTTAGGGCCATCATGGCTGCCAGGGCTATGGTCACGCCGGTGGAGGCGTCTGAGGCGACGGAGCCGGGCTTTCCCTCGGCGTCCATGTCAGGGTAGCCCACCACAGACATGTGGCCATAGGTGGCCTCAAAGGCGCTGCCAAAGCCCCGGTAGTGGGCCCAGGGCCCGGTGCGACCGAAGCCTGTGGCGGAGATCATGATGAGGCGGGGGTTCCACTGGCTCACCACGTCGTAGGTGACGCCCAGGCGCTCCATGGAGCCGATGACGTTGTTCTCGATAAACAGGTCGCTCACCTCCACCAGACGTCGGAAAACACCTTTCCCCTCAGGTGTGTTCACGTCCACCGTCATGGAGAGCTTGTTGCGGGCGTGCTGGTTGAAGATGTTAGCGCGGTTCCAGGCCCGGTCCCCAGGGTCCCAGTTGGGGTAGTTCGAGGTGGGGCGCTTCTTCTCGGCCTCCTTATCGGGGTGGGCGAAGAACCCCCGGGTGGCGTTGGGGAAGACGTTGACCGACTCCACGCGGATCACCTCGGCCCCCATGTCCGCCAGGAACATGGTGCCGTAGGTTCCTGCCCACACCACCGTCATATCAATGACCCGGATGCCCTCCAGGGGAAGGCGCTTGGTCCCCTGGGGTTGGGTTGCTGCCGGCGCCTTCGCCAGCCTCTCCGCCGCCTTGGGACGGGAGTTCGCCTCTTTCAGCACCTCCTGGGTGTGCTGGCCGAGCAGAGGCGCTGGCCGGTGGATCCGCCACCACCCCTTGGGCGTGTAGAGGGGGCTGCCAGGATAGCGGAGCTTGCCCGCCACCGGGTGATCGATCTCCACGATGTACCCCCGAGAGGCGAGCTGCGGTGTGCTGTCTACCACCTCGTCCAGGCTGTTGAGGACGCCCGAGTAGATCTCGTGGGCCTGGAGATCGGCCATGGCTTGCTGCTTGGTGCGCTCCAGCAGCCAGGGTAGCCAGATGGTCCCCTCGAACTCCTCCCTGCCCTCGGCGCTCAACTGTCCCAGGGGCGGCGCAAATCGGGGGTCGTTGAGGAGCTCGGGCATTCCCAGGGCGGCCACGGTTCGGGCCCAGTAAGCACCCCCTCCGGTGACGGTGACATAGCCATCCTGAGTGGGGTACGACCCGCTGGGGTAGCCGAGGCCGCCGCCGCCTGCCGGGGGCTTCACCCGCCGTCCCAGGTACTGGTACTGGATCAGGGCCGCCATGCGGCCGTTGATGGAGGCCATCTGGGTCTCAAAGATGGAGACGTCCAGATACTGGCCCCCCAGGCCCTGATACCTCTGGGCGTACCAGGCGAAGAGGCTGGCCATGGCTGCCACGTTCCCCGCCTGGAACTGGACGTGGTTCCCGCCCAGCTTCAGTGGGTAACGATCGGGGACCGGGGCGTTCATGCTGTGGCCCATCGCGTAGAGGGTGAGCTCCGAGGCCAGGTAGTCCCGATAGGGGCCCGTTTGGCCGAAGTTGGAGAGGGAGGTCATCACCAGGTTGGTGTTGATCTTCGAAACCACCTCATAGCTTAGCCCCAGGCGCTCCATGACCCCAGGCCGGAAGCCCTCCACCAGGACGTCTGCACTCCGCACCAGCTCCTTCACAACCTCTACTCCCTGGCGGGTCTCAAGGTCCAACACCACGCTGCGCTTGTTGGTGTTGAGGAACAGGAAAAGGCCGCTCTTCTCGGTGTGGGGGACGTCCCCTGGGAAGGGTCCCAGGGAGCGGGACCAGTCGCCGGCGCCGGGGCGCTCCACCTTGATGACGTCGGCACCGAAGTCGGCGAGGAGCTTGGTGCAGTAGGGGCCTGCGATTCCGTGGGTCAGGTCAATTACGCGCAGGTCTGAGAGGGGTTGGGGTGTAAGGGGTTGTTCCATGGCTTACTCCTGCGGTGGTGTTTGTCACAGTTCTGGGGCCTTGGGGGCCGTCATTGTCCCGAGGCCATTACGACCACGAAACCGTAGGGGCAACCCATGAGTTGCCCCTACGGCAACCAATGTGCTTCGGCCCCCCGGTCCCGGCGTCGTTAGCCGCCGAGCCCTGCAGAAGAGGGGGTGACAGCGGGCCGCTCCTTGGTGCGGGAGATACCTATGCGGCGGGCCAGGATCACCTTCATGATGTTGGTGCTGCCGCCGGCATGATGCTGGCCTGCAAGCCCACGCTGGCTCACGTCCTGGGCCCCGCTATGGGGGGCCAGCGGGTCTCTGGTGCCGAGCGAAGCGTACATACCCATAACGTCCCGCACCCGGATGGCGTTACGGAGGGTGTGCTCTCGACCGTGCACATTGGCCATTGCGCCTTCGTGGTTCACCTCCATGCGGTTGTTGTACATCCAGAAAGTGCGTCTGGCCAGGAGGCCACCCACATGGGCCTCCAGGTAGGCCTGCATGGTGGTCTGTTGGACCATCGGGTCCTTGCCTAGCGTGCTCCCATTCCGTTTTGTGTTCCGGGCATAGCTCACCAGATTGTCCAGCACTGGGTCCCTGGGGAAGGCCTGGCCCCGACCTCCGTGCTCCTGCTCGGCGGCCGACATGGCCACCTGCCACCCCTGGTGGTCACCGCCGATGAGGTGGTCCCCAGGTACGCGCACGTGGTCAAGGAAGATGAAGTGCTGCTCGTTGCCGCCGAGGAGGTTCATCTGCCGAATTTCGAGGCCTTTGGAGGGGACAGGGATCATGAACACCCCCATGTTCCGGTGCCGGGGTGCATTGGGGTCCGTGATGGCCGGACCAAAGAGGAGGTCAGGGAATCCCGGAGCGTTTTCGCCGCTGATGAAGACGTTCTGGCCGGTGATGAGCCAGTCGTCACCGTCCCTCTCCGCTCGTGTTTGGATGCCCGCCAGGTCAGCCCCTGACTGGGGCTCCGTGAGCTTGTACCAGGTGATCTTCTCGCCGGTAACCAGGGGCTTCAGGAACCTCTGACGCTGCTCCTCGGTCCCCCACACCAGGATGGCAGACATGGCCCAGCCGTTGTTCCAACCGCGCACCGTCCCGGCCCGATCGAACTCCTCATCCAGGATGGTCTCGTGCTCACCCGTGAGGCCGCCACCTCCATACTGCTTGGAATAGGTGGGGTACAGCCACCCCTTGGCGGCAAGCTTTTTGCGCATCTCCCGCCACCACAGGTACTGCTCCTGGGTGATGCCCCTCATGTCTATGGGCCGCTTCATCTCCTCCGGGATGGTCTGCTCAAGCCAAGCCCTGACCTCCTGGCGGAAACTGGTCTGCTCCTCGGTATAGGGTCGAAGTGTAAAGTCCACAGTTGCCTCCTCGGTGCAGGTGTTTCCTTGACCTGTCCTTCGCCTGGGGCCACTCCCGACAGCAGGACATTGCCAGACCGTCGGGCGCCTCCAGATGCGAGGCAAGCTTACCCATCCCCTGGGAGCCTGTCAAGGCCTGGGGAGCATCCACGGATACGAGCTGGGCATTTTCTGTCGAGACGATTCATGTTATGTGGTGGCATGGGCGGTTGGCATCATAGTCTTGGGGTGCAACGCCTGTTATCGTTAGCAGATACAGGTCCGTGATAAGGGAAATACCTCCATAGACCTATGTCATGAGGCGTCATGCCTGTGGGAGTCGTGGCGGAGGGATACAGCGGGGTTGATTCTTGGTGAGGCGCATCCAGGGAAACCTCCGTGCGCGGCCCTTTCCGGATGGGACCTTGCCAAGTCATCCTCTGGAGTGTATGCTCAATGGAGTTCGTGACGTCATGGGGCAACCTACGGGCGCCGGTGTTGACGAGATCGGCGAGGCGTGTCCTACGCACTTTAAGTTAACACGGCAACCTCC
>SHYH01000032.1 GCA_009692865.1 Dehalococcoidia bacterium | reverse complement strand
CCAGAAGGCGGTCGTTGGGGATGACGATGAGGCTGTCCACCTTCTCCCGCATGCGGCGGATGCCATCCTCGGCGGACTTGCGTCGCGGCACCCCTTCGAACCGGAAGGGACGGGTGACCACGCCGATGGTGAGGGCGCCGGCCTCTTTCGCCAGCTCGGCCAGGACGGGCGCCGCGCCGGTGCCGGTGCCCCCGCCCATGCCCGCGGCGATGAATATCATGTCGGCGTCCTGGACCAGATTCATCAACTCCTCTTTGCTCTCCTCCGCGGCCATGCGGCCTCTCTCAGGGTCGCCTCCAACGCCCAGGCCGCGGGTCAGCTTCTCCCCAAGTCTCATTTTGGTGGGGACCTCCGACCGGGCCAGAGACTGGGAGTCGGTGTTAAGCGCGATATACTCCACGCCCGAGATACGATTGCGGAACATACGCGAGACGGCGTTGCAACCCCCTCCCCCCACGCCGATGACTTTGATGCGGGCCATACCATCTGTGTTTTCTAACATTGTCAAAACCCTCCCTCCTTCTAGGTGTGCAGCTTCGAGGACACTATCTCCCTGACCGAAGAGGGTGCAGCGCCGCAGATTGGGATGCCGCGACCCCCGATCGCCCGTTGTGAGGCTCCTGCTGAGGGGTTCCGTACCGGAGGCTCCAAAGGAGAGTCCCCACGCTGGAGGCAAAGGCGGGGCCGGCTAGGGCCTCGCCTCCTCGCAAGGAGACGGGGGCGCCGATGCGAACGTGGCCTCCCAGCACATCCTGGGCCACCTCCCGCAGCCCAGGTAGGCTGGCAGTGCCTCCGGTCAGCACCACGCCTGCGACGGGGAGCCGCCCCAAAGGCAGCTCCTTTGCTTTCTCCTGAACAAGTTCCAGAAGCTCAACGACCCGGTCGTGAATGATGGTGCAAAGGTTCTTACGAGACACCTCTTGGTGGCTGGTCCCATCGAACCCGGTTATTTGAATGGTCTCGGTAGGGGAGATTTTCCACGGCTGGGCGGTCCCCCAAGTTCGTTTGGCCTCCTCGGCCCCCTTGGGTGGGGCGCCCAGGACGACGGCGATGTCGTTGGTGAGGTTGTGGCCTCCCAGGGGGATGATGTGGCTCTCCCAGAACACCCCTCGCCAGTAGTGAGCGATGTAGGTAGTGCCCGCGCCGATGTCCACCACCAGGGCGCCCATGTCACGCTCCTCTGGGGTGAGGACGCCATCCCCCACGGCCAGACCCTGGAACACCAGCCCCCGGACCGAGATGCCGGCCCTGCCTGCCGCCTTCATCAGGTTCTCCACCTGGGCTGAGCCTCCCAGGACGGCCATGGCGTTGACCTCCAGCTTGAGGGCGTGCATGCCTACAGGGTTGTGGATGCCCCGCACGCCGTCCAAGATGTACTCCCTGGCTACCAGGTGGAGGAGCTCCTGCCCCAAGGCCAGGTGGGGAGGCCTGGCGGCCACGAGAGCGTTCTCCAGGTCCAGGGGCGATAGCGCCAGGTCCGTATCGTCTTTGAAGAGGCTGCCGGTGCACGACACGTTTTCCAGATGTGGGCCGGTTATGCCCACGAAGGCTGGAGAGGGAGCTGTTCGCGCCGTCTTGGACGCCTGTCGCATCGAGGCAGCCATGGCCTCAGCCAGGGCTCCGATGTTCACCACAGTGTCCTGGGTGACGCCTTGAGTAGGGACGATGCCCACTCCGAGTACCTCACCCTCCCCATCTTTGGTCTGACGACCGATAATGGTGCATATTTTGTCCGTGCCCAAGTCGATGATGGTGTCCACTGGCCTGTTGAACATTCCGTTCTCTCCTCCCATATTCTTCGCCTGCCGCATCCTGGAGTGAAGGCGCTAGAGCCTCTCCACCACTCGCAGGCGTGCGCTGCGGCTTCTCCGATTTCTCTCCACCTCGTCACGGGTAGGTCGTATCACCCTCTTCTGGACCAGCCTGAGTCGTGGCGGCTCCCCGAAGCTCTCTTGACGGAGGCACTCCTTCACCAGCCGGTCCTCTAGCGAGTGATAGCTAATCACCACCAGCCTCCCTCCAGGCTTGAGCACCTCAAGGGCTCCCTCCAGACCCTGCTGCAGGTTGTCCAGTTCCTGGTTGACGGCGATGCGCAAGGCCTGGTAGGTGCGCGTGGAAGGATGAATGCGACCACGTGCATGGCCCACGGCCTCCCAGATGGCCTGGTTCAGGTCTCCTGTGGTCCTGAGGGGACGCCGCCCCACGATGGCGCGGGCGATGGCCCGGGACCGCCGCTCCTCTCCGTAGCGATAGATCAGGTTGGCCAGGTCCTCCTCCGCGAGGGTATTGACCAGCTCTGCCGCTGTTGCCCCTGAGGTATCGTCGAAGCGCATGTCGAGGGGTTGGTCCCGCTGGAAGGAGAACCCCCGCTCCTCTCCCTCCAGTTGAAGGGAGGAGAGACCCAGGTCCATCAGGACGCCGTCTACAGGCGCGAAGCCGTGATCCCGGGCGATCGCCCCGATGTGGGAGAGGTTTCCGTGAACCAGGAGGGCAGCCCCTGGACGCATCGCCTCCAGGCGTCTCCCGGCTGTCTCCAGTGCTTCGGGATCGGCGTCGATGCCGAGGAGACGTCCCTCCGGCACACTGGCGTCCAGGATGAGGGAGGCGTGGCCTCCTTCCCCGAGGGTTGCATCGATGTACCAGCCACCAGGGCGAACGACCAGCGCCTCCAGAGCCTGGCGAACCAGGACCGGCTGGTGATAGTACCGCTGTGTGCCGGCTGCGCTCACAGCCACGCTTCTCCTCCCTGCGCCTCGTTCCTGCTCAACTTGTCCTGCTAGGTCTCCAGGCCGTTGGAGGGCTCAGCGCCACTCCTCGATCCCCTCGGCGATCTGCGCCCCCTCTTCCTCCATCTTGGCCTCCTGCGCCTCCCACCCCTCCCTGCTCCAGAGCTCCAGGGCGTCCCCTACGCCCGCGAACACCACCTCCTCTTCGATGCCGGTGTACCGGCGGAGCCCCTGGGGCAGGACGATTCGTCCCTGGCGGTCCAGGGTGTCCTCGTTGGCGGTGGCAAAGGTCATCCGCCTGAGCAGCCGAGCCCGTGCCTGGGTCATGGGCCTTGCGGCCACGGGCTGGGAGGCCAACCGCCACTGGTCCAGGGGGTAGATAAGAATGCAGCGGTCGTACCCCTGGATCAGCACAATTCCTCCCCGGAACAGCTCTCGAAACCGGGCGGGAAGCGCTACCCTCATTTGAGGGTCCACCCGGTGTGGGTAGGTGCCGTAAAATATTCCCTGGTCCATGGGTTCGGGTGGCCAGGGCGGGCATGGTGCCCGCTGTTCCCCTGGAGCCCTCCTTGTTCCCTAAATCTCCCCAGAAATTACCAGATCGCTCCTAAAAATGCCACTCTGTTGAATGCCAGTTTTCCTCGTTTTTGAGTTCACAAATGGCCCCTCAACTGCGCGCGACCTCGTGCTCCTTCTTCTGGGGCTTCGCTGCAGCTACGCCCAGTCACCCTTCCTGGCGCCTGTAGTGGGGCTGTGGTACCATGGCCTTGCACTTGTGGTGAAGGAGCTTCAGCTATGCCCACCTTGGGGATTCTGACCGCCAGCGACTTGGGCTCTCAGGGGAAGCGGGAGGACACCAGCGGCCAGGCCATCCGGGAGATGATGACCGCTCGGGGGTACATCGTGGTTCGCTATCAGGTGGTGCCCGACGACGCTGAACTGATTCGGGCGCGGCTTCGAGAGTGGGCCGACAGCGGAGAGGTGGACCTGGTGCTGACAACGGGTGGGACTGGGCTAAGCTCCCGGGACGTGACCCCAGAGGCCACGTCGGCGGTGATTGAGCGACCGGTCCCGGGCCTGGCCGAGGCCATGCGGCTCCAGACCATGAAGTCCACTCCCCTCTCTCTCCTGAGCCGGGGTGTGGCTGGGACCCGAGGGTGCTGCCTCATCGTTAACCTGCCGGGAAGTCCTCGGGGTGTGCGGGAGTGCCTGGAGGTGGTGCTGCCAGCCTTGGACCACGCTACCGAGGTCCTCCACGGACACCCCGGTCACTAGCTGGGCAATGAAAGCCCTTTTCGACCATCCCCCTGTCCCCCTTCCTGACCAGGAAGGGGGTGGGAGTTGGGTCTGGGGAACACCCCCAGACCCGCTGCAGAGAGGCGCAGCCCCTCTGCACTCCCCTGATTCAGCATCCTACTGGGCGTTGATACCGGCGGTAGGGGAAACATGATACGGTTTCACATCCTTACGCTTTTTCCAGAGGCCTTCCAGGGCCCCTTCGACGTGAGCATTCTGAACCGCGCTCGTGAGCAGGGCCTGGTGGAGGTCCACCTCTACAACACCCGGGATTTCACCCACGACCGACACCATACGGTGGACGACTACCCCTTCGGCGGCGGCGGGGGCATGCTTATGAAGCCCGAGCCTCTCTTTGAGGCGGTGGAGGCTGTGCGCGAGGGAATTCTTCAAGGCGGCAAGGTGGGAGAGGTGTCAGAGGTTCCAACCATTCTCCTGTCTCCCCAGGGGGAGCTGTTTTGCCAGGCCATGGCAGAGCGGTGGGCCCAGGAGAAGGACCTGATCCTGGTGTGCGGCCGGTACGAGGGGGTGGACGAGCGGGTGCGCCAGCACCTGGCGACCGAGGAGGTGAGCATCGGCGACTACGTCCTTGGGGGTGGCGAGCTGCCTGCAATGGTGCTGGTGGAGACGATAGCCCGGCTGGTCCCGGGGGTCCTGGGCTCTGCGGAGTCGTTAGAGGAGGAGTCCCACGCCGCAGGCCTTCTGGAGTACCCCCAGTACACGCGGCCCCGAGAGTTCCAGGGTTGGGAGGTCCCGGAGGTGCTTCTGTCAGGGGACCACCAGCGCGTCGCCCGGTGGCGACGGGAGCAGGCCCTTCTGCGCACGTGGCAGCGACGCCCCGACCTGTTGGCCCGTGCCCAGCTCACGGCTGAGGATCGGGAGTTTCTGGCTCAGGCCTTGGCTTCCCAGGAGCCTCCGGAGGGTGAGGGGGCGGTTCACGCCTGATCTGTGTTCGGTGGCTCCTTGCCCCTCTGGCAGGAATCGGGTACACTAGAGTGCCGAAGCAACGAAGTATGAACTCGTCGGTGGAAGGCAAGTCATGGACGCCCAGCATATGCTGCCGGTAGAAGTCAACCCAAAGGTGGAGCCCTTCCGCCCTGGGGACACGGTGAAGGTGAACTTCCAGGTCCGCGAGGGCGAGCGGGTGCGCACCCAGGCTTTTGAGGGGGCGGTGATTCGCAAGCACGGCACCTCTACAGGGGCCACCTTTACCGTCCGCAGGGTCAGCTACGGTGTGGGGGTAGAACGCACCTTTCCCCTGGCGTCACCCCTCCTGGAGTCGGTGCAGGTCCTGCGGCGGGCCAAGGTCCGACGGGCCCGCCTTTACTATCTGCGGGGGCTCTCCGGCAGGGCGGCGCGGTTGAAGGAGCGCAGGGAGCCTCAAGGGTAGGCGAGGTTCGGGGAGGGTTCATGCCCTACGCCGAGGTGGCCGTTGATGCCCCGGTAGGTGTGGAGCACACCTTCTCCTATGCCATCCCAACCGCTCTTTCTCTTGCGCCAGGCGACGTGGTCTCCGTGCCCTTTGGGCCGCGTTTGCTGCCCGGCGTCGTTTTCGAGATCACCCCTTTTCCTCAGGTCCCCGGGACTCGGGCAGTAGCGGCTCGCCTGGCCCCAGCGCCCTTGCTCCAGGCCCACCAGCTCCAGCTAGCTCGATGGTTGAGCCGCTACTACCAGGCGCCCCTCTTTACCTGCGCCGTCCCCATGCTCCCTCCCGACTTCCGTGGCGTGCAGCGGGCCTTTCTCTCCCTGGCTTCTGATGTTGTCATGCCAGCCGATGTGCCCGCCGAGGAACTTCTCCTCGTGGATCGGGTGCGAGGGTCGGGGCGGGAGGAGGAGCGTGTGCTTGTTCGGGGATTGGGCCGTGAGGGCCCCCAGCAGGTGGAGCGTCTCCTGCGAAAGGGTTGGCTGCAGCGCCACTGGGAGGTACAGCCACCGCGAGGGCGGCCCAAGCTCGTGGAGCACCTGCAAGCGGCCCTCTCGGAGGCCTCGTACCAGGAGGCGTTGGCTGGGCTCCGGCAGTCCAGGGCCTCCCGCCAGCAAGCCCTCTTGGAGGCTATGCGGCCAGGAAGCCAACCTCAGCCGGCGGCCAGCCTTCGCAAGGAGTACGGAGCGGCGGGGGTGGCAGCCCTTCTGGCCAAGGGGTATCTCCGCCGCGTGTTGGTGCGCCAGGAGCGGGACCCCCTGGCAGGCCAGACCTTTCCCCAGGACGCTCCCCTCAACCCGACCCCCGAGCAGCGGCGGGCCCTGAAGGCCATTGTGAGTCGCATGGATGCCCCCGAAGGGCCTGGGGTCTTTCTCCTCCACGGGGTGACGGGCAGTGGGAAGACGGAGGTGTACCTCCAGGCCATTGCCCACTGCATCGCCAAAGGCAAGCGCGCCCTGGTGCTGGTGCCGGAGATCGCCCTCACCCCCCAGATGGTGCAGCGGTTTGCCGCCCGCTTTCCAGGTCGTGTGACGGTGCTCCACAGCGGCCTTTCGCCTGGCGAGCGGTTCGACTTGTGGTGGAGCATTCGGGAGGGCCGTCACGACGTGGTCATCGGGCCGAGAGGGGCCCTGTTTGCTCCTCTTACTGATCTGGGGCTCATCGTCTTGGACGAGGAGCACGAGTGGAGCTACAAGCAGCAGGAGCAAGGGCCCCTGTACCACGCCCGAGAGGCCGCCGTCCACCTTGGGGAGCTCACCGGGGCCGTGGTGGTGCTTGGCAGCGCTACCCCCGACGTGGTGACTTACGAGCGTGCCCAACGAGGTCAGTACCTGCTCCTGGGGCTTCCCTACCGTGTGGGTGAGGCAACGGGTGGCGAGGCCCCCCAGGCCCATGTGGAGGTGGTGGACATGCGGCGGGAGCTCAAGGAGGGGAACCGCAGCATCTTCAGCAAGGCCCTCCAGGAGGCTTTGGACAGGTGTCTTCAAGGTGGCCACCAGGGGATACTATTCCTCAACCGCCGTGGCGCGTCGTCATCGGTCCAGTGCCGGAACTGCGGGCTGGCCCTACGGTGCCGTCGCTGCGATATCGCCCTCACCTACCACTCGGTGGAGGTGGGCCTGGTCTGCCACCAGTGCAATCGTCGTTCACCTGTCCCTGCTGCGTGCCCTCGCTGCAAGAGCCCTCGCATTCGCTTCCTGGGCCTGGGGACCCAGCGGTTGGTGGAAGAGGTGCAGGTCATGTTCCCCGGCGCGCGGGTCCTGCGGTGGGACCGGGATGCCGCAGCCTACCCCAAGGCCCATCAGGAGATCAACCGGCGGTTTCAGGAGGGGGAGGCGGACCTGCTGGTGGGGACCCAGATGCTCGCCAAGGGGCTCCACTTTCCCCGTGTCACCCTGGTGGGGGCGCTGTTGGCGGACATAGGCCTCAACACGCCGGACTTTCGTGCCGCCGAGCGGGCCTTTCAGGTCCTCTGCCAGGTGGCGGGGAGGGCGGGCCGGGGGGCCGAGCCCGGGAGGGTGGTGATCCAGACCTACAACCCCGACCACTACGCCATCAAGCACGCCGCCGCCCAGGACTTCCAGGGCTTCTACCGCCAGGAGATGGCCTTTCGCCAGCAGCAGCGGCTGCCTCCCTTTAGTCGTCTTGTGCGACTGGAGTACCATCATTCCAACGAGGACCGGTGTCGGGCTACGGCCCAGGGCCTGGCCAGAGCTCTTGCCAACGATCGGGATGCCCAGGGCGAGGTGGTGGACATCCTGGGGCCGGTTCCTGCCTATCCGTCACGGGTGCGGGGCAGGTACCGCTGGCGCCTGCTATTGCGGGGTTCCCATCCGGAGGTTTTGCTGAAAGGTAGGGAGCTACCTCAAGGCTGGACCGTGGATGTGGACCCCCAGACCACGGCCTAGCAGGTTGTTGAAAAACCATTGGCGACCATCCCCCGTTCCCCCTTCCCGGCCAGGAAGGGGGAACGGCGTGCCCTGCACCCACGCTCCGTAACGTCCTTCGCCGCTGGACCGGTACTAGCGATGGCCAGTGTGGGTGTCCCGATGAATCGGGACGGGGGACACCCACAGGCCCCTGGCAATCCCGATGAGTCGGGACTGCACTCCCCCCCAATTCCACCTCCTGCTAGGCGGGGCGGCCAGGGCTTCTTTACACGCTCCAAGAGAGTCGCCTATAATCCCTTTGCCAGGCTTGCTTGCCGACGAATCCCGCTAACACTCTTATCAGCGGTGGGAACCAGGACTATGGCTGTATTGCCTCTCAAAATCGCGCCAGCCCCGGTGTTGCGCCAGAAGGCCAAGCGGGTCAAGGTGATTGATGCCTCCATTCGGCGGCTGGCCGAGGACATGGTTGACACCATGCGCCACCACCAGGGCGCGGGCCTCGCCGCCAACCAGGTGGGCGTCCTCAAGCGTGTCATCACCATCGAGGTTCCTGAGGAGCCGGTGCGGGTCCTCATCAACCCCGAGATCATCAAGCGGGAAGGGGAGCGGGAGGTGGAAGAGGGCTGCCTGAGCATCCCAGAGTATCGGGGCCTGGTCACCCGCGCCATCTGGGTCCGCGCCAAGGCCCTGGAGCTGGGCGGCACAGAGGTCCGCATTCGGGCTGAGGGGATCCTCGCCCAGGCGCTGGAGCACGAGATCGACCACCTGAACGGCATCCTGTACATTGACCACCTCAAGAGCCACGAAGACCTGTGGAAGCTGGAGCCTGAGGAGGCTTCCCAGGAGGAGGCGGCGCCTGACTCGGAGGAACCCGTCGAGGCGCCCCAGCCTGAGGCAGCTGCCATCCGGTAGCCCATTCATGACCTATCTGAAACCCGCCACTCCCCTTCAGGGGCGCCTGCCCGTTACCGTCCTTGATGCAGTCCAGTGGATGCGAGAGCGTGGGGTCTCCGCGTACCTGGTGGGTGGCTGGCTCCGCGATGCCCTTCTGGGGCGCGAGAGCCGAGACCTGGATTTGGCGGTGGCGGGAGACCCCGTACTCCTGGCGAGGGAGATGGCTCGGCGGTTTCACGGCACGGTGGTCCTCCTTCACGAGGCCCCGCCTGGTGATCACGGAGGCCAACTGGCCGACGCCCATAGGATTGTTCGGGTGGTGTTGACCGGGGGGGGTCGGCCCTGGCACCTGGACCTGGCCTCCCTGGATTGCCCTCTTGAGCAGGACCTGGCCCGCCGTGACTTCACCATCGATGCCATGGCGCTGCCTCTGGAGAAGGTGGTGGAGCCGTGGTCTCTGGGCGACGTGATGGACCCCCTCGGCGGCCTGGAAGACCTGAACCGAGGGCTGGTGCGCATGGTGGCCCCAGGGGCTTTTCAGAAGGACCCGGTGCGCTTGTTGCGTGCCGTTCGCCTGGCGGCGCAGTTGGACTTTCAGGTGGAGGCCGGGACCCTTCTGCAGGTGGAGCGGGACGCGCCATTGCTCTCGGGCGTGGCCGGCGAGCGGGTGCGCGATGAGCTACTGAAGACCCTGGAGGCCTCCGGGACGACGCGCCACCTGCGCCTCCTGGACAGGGTGGGGCTGCTGTGTCAACTCTTTCCGGAGCTTGAGCAGGGCAGGGGAGTCCAGCAGCCCAAGGAGCACTACTGGGACGTTCTCCAGCACAACATCGAGGCTGCGGGTATGGTGGAGCATCTGCTGGACCGGCAGGGCGCCGCCCTAGACCCGACCCTCTCGGTGACGCCGTGGCTTGCTTCTTTGGAGGGCCACTTTGCGGAGGAGGTCTGCGACGGCTTTTCTCGGGGGGTGTTTCTCAAGGTGAGCGGACTGCTTCACGACCTGGGCAAACCTGCCAGCCGGTCGGTGGAACCCTCGGGGCGTATTCGCTTTCTGGGCCATCAGCAGGTTGGGGCCATTCAGGCAGGGGAGGCCCTTCGCCGCCTTCGTGTTGGAGGCCGAGGGGTGCGCCTGGTGGAGACATCGGTGCTCTACCACCTGCGCCCGGGGCAGTTGGGCAAGGAGGGAGAGTTGCCCAGTCGTCGGGCCGTCTATCACTATCTTCGAGATGTGGGGGAGGCTGCCCTAGACACGCTGTACCTTAACCTGGCAGACTATCTTGCGGCACGGGGGCCCCGGGGAGTGGAGCCTGGAGACTGGCGCCACCGATGCCAATCGGTGGCCTCGGTCCTGAGCCTCTTCGAGGAGGAGGCTCAGGCGCCGCCGCCCAAGCTGGTGGATGGCCACTTTCTTATGGAGGCCTTGGGGTTGGAGCCAGGCCCTCTTGTGGGAAGGCTCTTGGATGTGGTGGAAGAGGCCCAGGCGGCGGGAGATATCGCTATCCAAGAGGAGGCCCTGGCCTTGAGCCGAAAGGTTCTCTCGGAAATGATAGATGAAAAGGGTGCAGCCCCCCGCGCTGCGGGTCCCGAGCAGGAGAGACAGGAGGATCAGGGATGAGACGGCTTCTCGGGCGGGTCTTGTCGCCGCTGGCGTGGGTCCTGGGGACCCCCCTGGTTCGGCGTACGCTGGTCATCGTGCTTCTGGTGGCGTTGGCGACGGCCTCTTTGGCCTTCGCCAAGTTCGATGTGAACCTGCTGTTGTTCCGGCTGGAGCGAGACAACGCCGGCCCCCTCGGTCTGCGCCTTGGGTTGGACCTTCAAGGGGGTTCCCACCTGGTCTACCAGGCGGTGGAGGAGGGTGGAGCAAAGCCCACCCCGGCCCAGATGGAGGGGGTGCGCCAGACCATTGAGCGGCGTGTCAACCCACTGGGCGTGACGGAGCCGGTCATCCAGATCATGGGGGACGACCGTATTCTGGTGCAGCTCCCCGGCCTCAAGAACGTGGAGGAGACCAAGCGCCTCATCGGCGAGATGGCCGTCCTCTCTTTCAAAGTCAGGGAGTACCAGCCCGACGGCGCCTTTGTAGATGCCAACCTGAACCTCAGCGGCGATGACCTGGATCGAGGCTACGAAGGTGTTCATCCCACCACAAATGCGCCTGTGGTGTACCTGGAGTTCGGGTCTACTGGGACAAGGACCTTTGCCGAGGCCACGGCGCGCATTCAGGGGACCCGTAACTGCCTCGCTATCTTCCTGGACAAAGAGGAGCTGGTGTGTCCGGTGGCCGAGGAGGCGATTCTGGGGGGAACGGCTTTCATCAGTGGCCCGGACTTTACCCAGGAGCGGGTGCGGACCATCGCCATTCAGCTGGAGTCGGGGCGCCTGCCCATCCCTCTGCAGGTGGTACAGGAGTGGGGTGTGGATGCGAGTCTGGGCAGCGACGCTCTGGCCAAGAGCCTGGTGGCGGGGGGGGTGGGCTTGGCGCTCGTGGTCCTCTTCATGGTCCTCTACTATCGCTTGCCCGGCCTTCTGGCGGGCCTCTCCCTGGCGTTCTACGCAGTTTTGGTGGTCAGCATTTTCAAGCTGTTCAACGTGACCCTAACCCTCGCAAGCATCGCTGCGCTCATCATCTCCATAGGCATGGCGGTGGACGCCAACGTCCTGATCTTCGAGCGGATGAAAGAGGAGATTCGAGGAGGCAGGACGCTGCGGGCTTCGGTCGAGGTGGGGTTCAACAGGGCCTGGTCGGCCATCTGGGACAGCCAGATAACCACCCTCATCGCCTGCGTCATCCTCATGTGGTTTGGCACCCGGATAGCTGCGAGCTTGGTGGTCGGTTTTGCCCTTACCTTGGCCATTGGCGTCCTGGTCAGCATGTTCACGGCCACGTATGTGACGCGAACGCTTTTACTCCTGGCCATGGTCGCCCAGGTGGGGAGGCGCTTTCCCCTCTTTGTGACGAGAGATAACATTCCCGCCGCCGCGCGGGGCGCCTCAGCCCTGGGGGAGAGGAGCTAACGTGGATTTTATAGGGAAACGACGGTGGATTTACCTCCTGTCGGTCCTGGTGATCCTGCCGGGCCTCATCTCCTTAGCGATCCCCTCGTCGCTAGGGCTGGGTCCGCCGCTCAGGCTGGGCATTGACTTCGCCGGGGGCACCAGCATGACCCTGGCCTTTTCACCGCCGGTGGCTCAGAAAGACCTCCGACAGGTCCTGGACGATCTGGGGCACGGCGATGCCTCTATTCAGGCGGCGGGTGAGGGCCGCTTCTTTATCCGTACCAGGAACCTGGCGCCCGCCTTGGCAGGCCAGCCCTCGGATCGCGAGCGCATTGAGCAGGCCCTGAAGGACCGCTTTGGAGCGGCGCCGGCTATAGAGTTCCAGGCGGTCTCCGCCCTGACGGCCAAGAAGACCGTCCGCAGCGCCGCCATCGCTGTCTTTATCGCTTCTATCGGGATGCTCATGTACATCACCTGGGCCTTTCGCCGGGTCCCGAGCCCCTTCCGGTGGGGAGTGGTCGCCATCATCGCCCTTCTCCACGACGTGGTGGTGGTGATCGGGAGCTTCTCCATCCTCGGCAGGCTCGTCGGCGCGGAGGTCAACCTCATGTTCCTGACCGCGCTGCTAGCGGTCATAGGGTACAGCGTGAACGACACCGTGGTGGTCTTTGACCGCATTCGTGAAAACCTACAGCGGGGGATTGCCCGGGACCTGGAGACAGTGGTCAATGTGAGCCTGTCGGAGACCCTGGCGCGCTCGCTGAACACCGGCATGCCCACTCTTTTGGCGGTGCTTGCCGTTTTTCTTTTGGGGGGCGCAACGCTCCGCGACTTCTTGCTGGTGTTTCTCATCGGGATCACCTCGGGCACCTACAGCTCCATCGCCATCGCCAGCCCACTCCTGGTCTCTTGGGAGAAGGGGGAGCTGCGGTGGAGGTGGTGGCCTTTGCGCCGCCGCCAGCCAGCCAAGGTCGCCTAGGAGCCCGACTACTTCCTTGTGAAAAAGCGCGGAATGGAATGCCGCTCATGGTGAGCTTGTCGAACCACGAGCGGCTCGCCCTTCGACAGGCTCAGGGTGAGCGGGGTTGGAGCGGACCTGCTGCACACGCAATTACGCAACCAAGTGCTAGGGCGCCAGCACCAGCCTGCCGAAGCTCTCCTTGTCCAGCATCAGCCGGTAGGCCTCAGCGGCCTCCTGGAGCGAGAAGGTCTGGGACACAATGGGGCGCACCCGCCCCATCTGCACGAGCCTGACCACCTTCAGGAGGTTCTGCCGAGAGGTGCCCGAGGAGCCGGCGACGACCGCGTCCCGAAAGAGGAGTTCCGCCGGGACCAGGTTCACCCCTCCGCCCGTGACGTCCCCCAGGATCACCATCCTGCCAAACTGGGCCAGGCTGCTTAGACACGATGAGAATACCGTCGGCCCCACGGTGTTGACCGCCACATCCACCCCCTCGTCCTCGGTCAGGGCCCGGGCAAGTTCGCTGAAGTCCAGGTCCTCGGCCAGGAGCACCTGGTCGGCCCCCAGGCCCTCCAGCCGCTCCACCTTCTGGGGCGATGTGGTGACGGCGAGGACCCTGGCGCCCAGGGCCTTGGCGATCTGGACCAGGTGGACGCCCAGGCCTCCACCTGCGCCGGTTATGAGCACCGTCTCTCCCGCCTGAAGGCGGGCCACGTCGGCCAGGGCCTGGAGAGCCACGCCCATGGGGCATCCCAGGATGCAGGCCTGGGTCAAGTCCATCTCGGGGGGCAGCACGGCCAGGCTGGTCTCCCGCACCCTCACGTACTCCGCGAAGCCCCCGTCTATCGAGTGGCCGATACCTTGGCCGTTGCGACACCGGTGCTCTCGGCCCATCCGGCATCGGTCGCACAGGCCGCAGGCGTTGGTGAGGATGGAGGCCACGGGGTCGCCCACGGCTACGGCGGTGACCAGGGGCCCGATCTTCTCGACCCGCCCTGCGATCTCATGGCCCAGGACGATGCGGGGCTTGACGCCCCGCCGCAGAACTCCGCGCATGACCAGGATGTCGTGGTAGCAGACGCCGCTGGCGGCCACACGTACGAGGACGTCGTGGGGCCCCAGCTCGGGCTCGGGCACCTCCTGGACAGTTAGGCGGGGCTGCTGGCCTGGCTCTTCGAGGATGAGGGCGCGCATAGTTGCCTCCTTGACGCTTGCCGTCATTATAGGGGTGCGCCGAAGAAGGGGGCAAGGAATGAGACTTGTCCCATTGCCTGGGCCAACCTACAATTGGGGGGAGTTTGCGCCAGGGCTGAGCAAGCCGGAAAGGAGATCGCTATGAAGGTGGGAGCTCACGTCTCGACGGCGGGAGGGGTGGACAAGTCAATCGACCGGGCCCAGGAGCTGGGGGCAGAGGCGGTGCAGGTCTTCTGCTCGTCGCCCCAGAGCTGGGCCTTCAAGCCGTTGGCCGAGGAGGTTGTACAGGCCTTTCGCCAGAAGGCCCAGGCCGCGGGCATTGGCCCCAACTTCCTCCACTGCATCTACCTGGTGAACCTGGGCACCGCTGACCCGGCGATGCTTCAAAAGTCCGTGGGTGCCTTGATGAACTACATGCAGGCGGCGGCGCAGTTGGGCTGCGCGGGCGTCATCTTCCACGGCGGGAGCCACAAGGGGGCGGGCTATGAGGCCATCTTCGGCCAGACGGTGGCCTCTCTGGCCAGGGTGATGGAGGCCGCGCCGCCTGGGCCGTCGCTGTGCATCGAGAACAGCGCGGGCATGGGCAACCACATCGGCTCCAAGTTCGAGGAGATCGGGCGCATTGTGAAGGCCCTCCAGAGCTCGCGGGTGAAGGTGTGCCTTGATACCCAGCACACCTTTGCCGCCGGGTACCGGGTGACGGAGCGCGAGGGGCTGGAGCGGGCGATGGAGGAGTTCGACCGGGAGATTGGCCTGGGCAACCTGGTGGCCGTCCACGCCAACGACAGCAAGCCGGCCTTCGCCTCGGGGGTGGACCGCCACGAGAATATCGGCGAGGGGCAGATGGGGGAGCAGGGGTTCGAGGTGATCATGGCGCACCCGGCCTTTCGTGATGCGCCGTTCCTGCTGGAGGTGCCGGGCCTCGAAGGCAAGGGCCCCGATAAGGCGAACGTGGATAGGTTGAAGGCGATTCGGGCGCGGGTCCTTTGATTGTGAGCTTCGGGCATTGATTGTTTTTCGCGATCCTTGGGGCCTCCAGCTTGGCGTTCATGCTTTGGAGCTGTTGGACGACTTGATTGATTTCTGGATCGGGTTGGAACGGGAGGCCCGCTAGGAGCTGGTAGAAGAGGCGACGTGCTGTGCGACGGGCTCGGTGGAGGTCTCGGTCACGCTTTACATTACGGTCGAACTTCTCCAACCAGTAGGTAGGTCGGGATTTGGGAACCTGGGATTTTGCACACCCTTCATGTCTGTGCCAGAAGCAACCGCGTACAAATATGAGCTTCTGTCTGCTGGGAACCACGAGATCGGGACTGCCGGGAAGAGTCGGAGAATGCAACAGGT
>SHYH01000031.1 GCA_009692865.1 Dehalococcoidia bacterium | reverse complement strand
CACCCTGCTGGTGCGCATCAAGGTCAGGAACTCGTCCATGGCGGGAGGAAGCTCCTGGTCCGCCTCCACCACCTTGGTGGTGTACTGTGTCGCTCCTTCCAACCTTCGGAGCTTGCGCCGCAGCTCGTGGCGGTCCTTCTTGGTCAGCCCCGCCAGGTACTCGTCCCAGCTTCCCGTGAGGAAGATGCCAGGCGACACCCCCTCATCCTCCACTACTAGCCCCCACCCTCGCTCTTGAGCCAAATGAGGCAGCAAGCGGAGGGTGGGAGACCCCTCTAGGAGAGAGGGAAGGTCGAGGACGTCCCACTCCTCGCCCTCCAGGTGCTCTCCCAGGGCTTGAAAGAAAGGGGCCTCGGACCCGCGGGGGACGATGAAGTCCTGGTAGTCAAAGAGACTGGGATCACCGAGGAAGCGCCAGCGTCGGCCCTCGCTTGCCAGGGGCGCTATGCCCAGGAGGTGGTTGTCACGGCCTATCCGCAGGAGACGAAGCTCTCCAGACCCCATCTTCCGCCACCAGGTCTCCTGCCAGAGGGGGGTGAGGAAGATGGAGTCGGTGGCGCACTGGGGGAGCACCTGTTGCCACTCCTCCCCCAGGGTCGTAAAGCTCTCTCTCGTTATCTGGTAAGCCATCTTCCGTCGCTAATGTCCTGTCTCGCAAACACCTTTACAATGACTTCCAGCAAGACCACACAAGGCAAGAGCGGCTCTCCAATATCCTCTCCCTTGATGAGAGAGGATTGAGGTGAGGGTGCTCCGATAGCCGATCTCCGCGCCTCCTGAAGCATACCCAGTGTGAAGCGATTTACAAGACACTAAACCAGTGGCCTAATGAGAGCAACCTGTCTCTCGGGAGCGGCTTTGCCCCAAGGGTATCTACAGGTCGGCACTCCTTAATTGATTCGACGGTTTCACCATCCCCCCGGCCCCCTTCCTTCCAGGAAGGGGGGGTTAGCTATGGGGGACACCCCCATACCCCTGGCAGAGGGGACTTCGCCCCCTCTGCACTCCTCCTCTGCGGGACTTTTAGGCAAACGTATCTCGGGAACCTCAGCCAGCCCTAACGCCGATGTTCAACGACAGGAGAACATCCTCCACCGCTCTCAGGTCCGCCGCGACCTCCTGGAACTCTCCCCTGGCCTGCTGGGTGGCCAGATCAGGGTCCTTAAGGCCTGTCCCCGTAATAACGCAGACCACCCTCTTTCCCTGGAAGGTCCAACCGGTGCGCGCGAGCTTGAGAAGGCCCGCCACCGATGCCGCCGAGGCGGGCTCGCAGAAAACCCCCTCGGTGCGAGCCAGCAGGCGGTAGGCCTCCAAAATCTCCTCGTCGCTGACGGCAGCAATCAGGCCGGTCGATTCGTCCCGGGCCCGCAGGGCGCCCTCCCAGCTAGCTGGATTGCCGATACGAATGGCGGAGGCAACGGTCTGGGGCTTGGCCACGGGGGCTCCCAGCACGATGGGGGCCGCCCCTGCCGCCTGAAACCCCATCATCCTGGGCAGACTCTTGGCCTTTCCCGCCCGATGGTACTCCACAAACCCCTTCCAGTAGGCGGTGATGTTGCCAGCATTGCCCACGGGAATGCACAGGTAGTCAGGAGCGTCTCCCAGGTCATCCACCACCTCGAAGGCGGCGGTCTTCTGCCCCTCCACGCGGTAGGGATTGACCGAGTTCACCAGATAGATGGGGTGGCGCTGAGTGAGGTCCCGCACGATCTTGAGGGCCTCGTCAAAGTTGCCGTTCACCGTCAAGACACGGGCCCCACAGGCCATGGCCTGGGCCAGCTTGCCCTTCGCCACCTCCCCCTTCGGCACCAGGACAATGGCCACCAGGCCACAGTAGGCCGCATAGGCCGCCGCCGAGGCGCTGGTGTTCCCGGTGGAGGCGCAAATGATGGAGGTGCTCCCGGCCTCCAGGGCCTTGGCCACGGCCACCACCATGCCCCGGTCCTTGAACGAACCAGTGGGGTTACAGCCCTCCAGCTTCAAGTACAGCTCATCGCAGCCCACCTCTTTGACCAGGTGGCGAGACTTGACCAGTGGCGTTTCCCCCTCTCCCAAGGTGATCATGGGAGTGCGAGGCGTCAGGGGAAGATACTCGGCGTATCGACGTAAGACTCCCTGGCCCATGTGCCCTCTTTCAATCAATCTACTCAGAAAACGTCCGCTCGCCCTTTGACAGGCTCAGGGTGAGCGGAGCAAGGCAACCCGCTCGTGGTGAGCTTGTCGAACCATGAGCGCATGGCCTGCCACTTTTCATGCGGGGGGTGGCGAAGCCCTGGTTCATGAAGAACTACGCTGACAGATCCTCTACACGTATGCAGTTGCCGACACGCTTCACAATCCTCAGGGTCTCTAGGCGGCGCAGCGCCTCTTGAATCGCCGCCTCTCGTGAAGGGTGGGTGGTGACCACGATCTCGGCAGTGCCGGCGACGGCGTCGGTCTCCTTCTGGATGACGGAGGCGATGCTGATGTTGAGGTCGGCGAAGATGCCCGAGATCTGGTGGAGCACCCCTGCAGTGTCCTCCACCACCAAGCGTAGATAGCACCCCGTGACCAGCTCCTCGATGGGCTTGATCACCGTCTCACCCCCCAGGTCCGGGAAGGGTGGAGCGCTAACGCCCCCGAGCACATTGCGGGCGATCTCCATCACGTCGGCCACAATGGCGCTGCTGGTGGGCTCGGCGCCCGCGCCCCTGCCGTGGAAGAGGACTCGACCCACCAGGTCGCCCTGGACCTCCACGGCGTTGAACACCCCGTCCACCTTGGCCAGCAGGTGGTCCTGGGGAACGAAGGCGGGGTGCACCCGTAGCTGCACGGCCCCATCGGTCTTGCGGGCGATGGCGAGCAGCTTGATGGTGTACCCCAACTCCTGAGCGTACCGGAAGTCCTTGGCCTCCACTCGTGTGATACCCTCCCGGTAGACCTGGGAGGGGTGCACCGAGGTGCGGAAGGCCAGGGTGGACAGGATGGCCAGCTTATAAGCCGCGTCCACACCTTCGATATCATTGGTGGGGTCTGCCTCGGCGTAGCCCAACTCCTGGGCATGGCGGAGGGCCGTGGCGAAGGGCAAGCCTTGCTGGCTCATGCTAGTGAGGATGTAGTTTGTCGTCCCGTTGATAATGGCGTGGATGGCGCTGACCTCGTTGGCCGCCAGGTCCTTCAAGAGGGGGCCGATGATGGGGACGCCGCCGCCCACGCTGGCCTCGAACAGCAACTGCACCCCCTTCCGATTGGCCAGGGAGAGCAGCCGGGGGCCATGCTTCGCCATGACCTCCTTGTTGGCCGTAACCACGTGCTTCCCCCGCTCCAGGGCCTCAACGATGAGCTCGACGGCGGGGTGCTCGCCCCCCAACACCTCGATGACGATGGCGATGTCCGGGTCCTGAAGGACCTGTTCAGGCAGGGTGGTGATGAGTCCTGGGGGGACCTGGGCAGAGCGAGGCTTTTGAGGGTCCCTCACCAGGGCCTTGCGGATGACGAGGGGCACGCCCAAGCGATGACGAATCTGGTCCGCCTTCTGAAGCAGGGCGGTGGCTACCCCACCCCCTACTACCCCCAACCCCAGAAGGCCCACGCCCAAGGCCTGACCCTCGCGTTTTCGGACGGTCGTCATCCTCGTCCTTTGACGTCTCTGTCTACGCCTGCGATCACTGACCCGAACGAGCCTGTTGAGAGCGAGCGGAGCTTCCCAACTGTTTGACCACCCAGTCGTACTGGGCTGAGCTGAAGTTGGTGGTTATCTCCTGCTCCTGGCGCTGCGTGTTGATCCACTCCGTGAGAGCTTGAGATTTCAGGCTCTCCAACTGTCTCTTTTCCACCTCCCGAGCCGCGGCCCGCTCCTTGACCGAAAGGAGCACAAAGCTGCCGTCCTCTCTGGTGCCCGGATCGCTCAACTTCCCCTCCTGAAGGTCGAAGATTATGTCGGCGTTGGGCCCCAAGACCCCCTTTGGGAACCACCCTAGCTCCCCCCCTGCCGCCTTGGCCCGCTCGTTGGCCTCGTACTGCTTCACCAGGTCATCAAAGGGCGTGCCATAAACCTCCGCAAGTTCCTGGACCTTCTTCAGCACCTCTTCGTTGGCCACGGTGAGCTGGTACAGATGGACCTGAGGCTGAATGGGGGACACCTCTCTTCCCACGGCCTCCGTGGCCTTCGCCCGAAGGAGCTCTGCCTGAAGCTGCTTCCGGTACTCCTCATCAGAGATCTGAACGAAATTGAGGTACCGACGCAGTCGCTCCTTGAGGTCGGTCTCCAGGACCTGGGGGTCCGTCTCCGTGGTGGTGGCGCCCAGGAAGCGCGTTCGGACCTCCTTATCCACCTCCTCTGTGCCCACGGTGATGCCGAGCTGGAGGGCCTTCTGGCGGATGATCTCGTCCTCCACCAGGGTGTTGAGGATGTTGAACGGGAGTTGGCTCATATCAAGGGTCTGGCCGGTGGCCTCTGCCCCTCTCTGGAGAACGCGGAGGTTCTTGAGGAGGTCTCGCAGAGTGATGGTGGTGCCGTTCACGTTGGCTACCACCTTCCTGGGGGGAATCACGAAGGTGGTAATGTACCCCCAGATGGGAAGGGCCAAAATAAAGAGCAGCACCGCCGCGCCGACGGCCATCGCCAGGCGCTGGCGCTTCTGCTCCGCTTGCCACCGGGGCACGGGACTGCGTCCCCGCGCCACCACCGGCGCCGGCCTTCGCTCCCCTCTCAACTGCCCCCGCCTTGCCATGCCGCTCCTCCTCTACGGAAACTTGGCCGGTCCTGGATAGGTCAGCAGCTAGGCCACCGTGAGATGACTGGAATCGGAGGGCAGGAGAGCCAGGTGGCGCGCTCGGAGCATAGCCTGCCGGAGGAGACGCTGGTGCTTGGCGCACGTGCCGCTCTTCCGACGGGGTTCAATCCTGGCGTTAATCGAGAGGAATCGCCTGAGGCGATTCGCGTCCTTGTAATCGATGTGCTTGACCTTCTCGACGCAGAAGACGCAAACTCGGCGCCTCGGCGCATACCTTGGGCGCCCTTCGCGAGACCGGGGCCTGTCCGTACTACGTGTGGCCATAAGATAGGAACCCCTCTTTCAAAACCAGATTGCGTCGTCTTACGTCTCAGCAGAAGCCGCCCCTGGGGGCCGATGGCAACGATCCAGCACAGGTTAGAAGGGCAGGTCGCCAGGGTCCATGCCAGGCTCTGCTCCCGGCTCCGCCGGCCCACCGGTGGAGGGCCGGTCCAGGAAGATGATCTGATTAGCTACGATCTCGTTGCTGGAGTGCGTCTTCCCGTCTTGACCCTCCCAGGTGTTGCTGTGCAGCCTCCCCTCCACATAGGCCAGTCGCCCTTTGGTCAGGTACTGGTTGCACTGCTCCGCCAACTGGTTCCAGGCCACCACGGTGAACCACTCCGTCTCCTCTCGTCGCTCCCCGTCCGCCGTGGTGTACCCCCGGCCACTGGCCAGACGGAAGCGGGTCACCGGTGTGCCGTTGGCCGTGTAGCGGAGCTCTGGGTCCGTCCCCAACCTGCCGATCACCATCATCTTATTGAGGCTGGCCATTGGCCCCCCTACCCTAGCATTTCCCCCTCTACTGCTCCACTTTGACCATCAGGTGCCGCAGGACCTCCTCCGAGAGGCGGAGGTGCTCGCGGATCTCATCCGTCTTGGAGGGGTCCAGCTTTAGCTGGGTGACAATGTAGTTCCCTTCCCTGAAATGGTGAATGGGGTACGCCAGTCTCCGAATCCCCCAATCGTCGCGCTTGGTGATCTCACCTCCGCCCTGAGCGACCAGCCGCTGAAGCCGGTCTACCGTGGCGTTGACCTGGATCGGGTCCATCTGGGGGTTGAGCACCACCACCAACTCATAGTCTCGCAAGGGCAGACCTCCCAAACCGCGATCATCTTGTTCCATTGCCTAGCGTACGATTATAGCATGAACCCAGGGGGCTCACAATCGGGCGTCACTGTCGGTGATGCCCGGCACGGGGAAGCGGCTGGTGATCTCCACCACCTGGTCCCGCACCTCGGCCTCCACCTTTGTGTCTCCCAGGTGGGTCAGGACTTTGACAATGATGGCGGCCACTAGGCGGCACTCCTTCTCCGTGAACCCCCGGGAGGTTAGGGATGGCGTTCCCAGACGCAGACCACTGGTGACGCGCGGGGGACGCGGATCGAAGGGGATGGCGTTCTTGTTAACGGTGATGTACACCCGGCCAAGGGCCTCCTCGGCGTCTTGCCCGGTGATCCCCAGGGAGGTCAGGTCCACCAACATGAGGTGGGTGTCGGTGCCGCCCGAGACGATACGCAGGCCCTTGGCGGCCAGCTCCTCGGCCATGGCCTGGGCGTTCTTGACGATCTGCTGCTGATACGCCGCAAAGCTGGGCTGAAGGGCCTCGCCAAAGGCCACCGCCTTGGCGGCGATGACGTGCATCAGGGGCCCGCCCTGGGTCTGGGGGAAGACCGCCCGGTCAATGTCCCGGGACAGCTCCTGGGTGGAGAGGATGAAGGCGCCCCGAGGGCCCCGCAGTGTCTTGTGGGTGGTGGAGGTAACCACCTGAGCGTAGGGAAGAGGCGAAGGGTGCACACGCCCGGCGATGAGGCCGGCGATGTGGGCCATGTCCACCATCAGGGTGGCCCCCACCTCGTCGGCGATCTCTCGGAACCGGGGGAAGTCTATGGCGCGGGGGTAGGCGGTGTAGCCCGCCACGATGACCTTGGGCCGCGCGTCTCGGGCCAGGCGCGCCACCTCGTCATAGTCAACCCGCTCCGTCTCCCGGTCCACCCCATAGGAGACGAAGTGGTACTGTTTGCCCGAGAAGCTCACCGGGCTGCCATGGGAGAGGTGGCCCCCCTGGTCGAGCCGCATCCCCAGCACCGTGTCTCCGGGCTTGAGGAGGGCAGAGTAGGCCGCCATGTTGGCCTGGGTGCCGCTGTGGGGCTGGACGTTGGCGTACTCGGCGCCGTAGAGGGCCTTGGCCCGGTCGATGGCGAGCTGCTCCACCACGTCTACGTACTCACACCCGCCGTAGTAGCGCCGACCTGGGTACCCCTCGGCGTACTTGTTGGTCAGCGGGGAGCCCGTGGCCTCCAGCACGGCCTGGCTCGCGTAGTTCTCCGAGGCGATGAGGACGATGTTCCGCCCCTGGCGGAGCTTCTCCTGCTCGATGACCCGGGCTACCTCGGGGTCCTGTCGCACTAGTGTTGCCATGGTCCCTCCTGGAGGTGAACGCTCTTCACAAACAGAGAGGAGAGCCCTTCGCCTACGGTGCTCTCCTCCCGAACCGTCGGCCCCTCACGTCGGATTCCCAGTGTAGCCATCGCGCCAGGGCCTGTCAACGCGAGGTAGGCTCCTGGTCAGCGCACCCGGACCTTCTCCATTGGCCTCAGAATCGGCGGCAAGCAGCATTGCTTCGTCGAACTCTCTCATGCCAACGACGATCGTCATAGCCACGCCCTCAAAACGGAATGCGCCCATTTTACGCTCCTCGCGGAGCGAGGGCGAATTATGCAAGGTGCTCTGAATCCCCTCACGCCAGGAGTTATGCTAGAATCGCCCCGGAGCCCTACGGACTATGACTATTAAAGCCGTTTTCTTCGACCTCTACAACACCCTGGCCCGCTTTGACCCGCCCCCTGTGGAGGTCCAATTGGCCGTCTGCCGGGAATTGGGCATCCCCGTCACTCCCGAGGGCATCGCCAAAGGGTACGCCCTGGCCGACGATTTCATGGCCCACGAGGAGGCGGTGCACCCCCTCATCCAGCGGAATCGAGAGGAGCGGCGCAGCTTCTTCGGCCAGTACGAGCGCCTGGTGCTGCAGGGGGCAGGCGTGGAGCTCTCGCCTGAGGAGGCCCTGGACATCTTCCGCCGTGTCCAGCGCAGGCCCTTGGACATGGCCCTCTTTGATGATGTGCAACCAGCCCTGGAGGCGCTCCTGGCCAGGAAGAAGACCCTGGGGCTCATCACCAACATCAACCTGGGGCCAGCGGGAGATAGCAGGACCATCCAGGAGATCACCGCAAGGCTTGGCCTGGACCGGTTCCTCCGCTTCGCCGTGACCTCCCAGGAGATAGGCGACTCCAAGCCTCACCCGCCTATCTTTCTGGCCGCTCTCCAAAGGGCCGGCGTTCAGCCCCAGGAGGCCCTTCACGTGGGAGACCAGTACCGCTCGGACATCGTAGGGGCTCGCGGGGTAGGCATCGGGGCGGTGCTCCTCGACCGGGCGGGCGCACACCCCGATTTTAACGAGTGCCCGCGGATCACCAGCCTGTCGGAGCTTCCGGCCCTGGTCAAGCAGTTGGACGAAAGCTAGGGGCATCGGCTGTGGAGCGAGTGAGCGTTGACATCACAACCGAGGGTGGGTTCCGCTCCACGGAGATCATGGCGGACCTGCGCAACGTGGCGCAGACCCTCTACCACCCCCTCCGCCCCATCAGCTTCTGGGACGTGACCGCCGACAACGCCCACCTGTGCCCCTACCAGAACCGGGGCCAGGAGTGCCCACACCTGCTGCCGGAGGACGACCCTCGACACGTGGAGTACGCCGCCACCGTTGAAAACCAGATGGACGGCATCCTGGAGGTGTACTTCCCCCACGCCCAGGTGTACATCTACCTGAAGTAGCGGGTCGCCACGCCCTCTACCCTCTCGCCTGGCCTGTCCTCAGCCGCTCCTCGTACAGGCGCAGTCGCTCCTGG
The DNA here is from genome assembly GCA_009692865.1 of Dehalococcoidia bacterium. Classification (GTDB taxonomy): domain Bacteria; phylum Chloroflexota; class Dehalococcoidia; order Lucifugimonadales; genus SHYH01. The sequence goes on along the minus strand of SHYH01000031.1, from coordinate 6,678 downwards.
GCGTCCTGCTTCTGCTCCAGCCCCTCTTGCAGCCTGTCCAACTGGCCTCCGGGAAGGGCGATCAGCATGTACTGGGGAGGCACCTTGGTGTACGCCCGCATACCGATACACCCCAGGGACATGGCCGCCTTCCCGTGGGCGTCGGCGATGGCCAGGACACTGCAGGCGGGCCGGGTGAAGGTGGCGCCCTGGGGGTTGTTGCGCCACATGATGCTGCCCGTTACCTCCTGGAGCACGCCTAGCTGGGGCAACGAGGCCCAGAGCAGAACCAGCTGAGGCTGCAGGGGGAACTTCCACAGAGGCCCGTACACAACGCCGCCGTTCCTAGCGCTGAACCTGGCCGCCTGGGCGATCTCCTGATACGGGTCCTCGCCCTCTTCACACATCTCCTGGAGGAGTGCCCCCAGTTGGAAAAGGTTCCCCTCCTGGGGGACGAAGCCCGACACCATGCCGCCAATGGCGCACCCCAGGTGCTGCTCCGCCGAGGCGTAGAAGACCTGCCCCTCGGCCATGCGCCAGAGGGTGCAGAAGGAGGGCGACTCCTTCCCCAGGGCCGGCACGCCAGCAGGAGGCTCCTCCACAAAGAGCAGGGCGACGGGAGGGAACTCGACGGAAAGCTTCTCCGCCAGCAGCTCGGTGACTCGAAGGCCGTTCATCTTTCGACCATCCCCCTTGTCCCCCTTCCCTTCGACAAGCTCAGGGCAGGCTCTGGCCAGGAAGGAGGTAGGCAGGGCGTGCCCTGCACCCACGTTTAGTAAGGTCCTCCGCCGCTGGGCCGGTGTCAGGGATGGCCAGCGTGGGTGTCCCGATGAATCGGGTCTGCACTCCCTTCGTTCCGCAGCCTGTTAGGAATCCTTCTTAGGCGGCTCCCCTCCCAGCAAACGCTCGGCGTCTGCCACCGGCGCATTCTCGCCCTTGATCAGGGCGTTGGCCACGTTGATGGCCTGAATAATCGCCGCGCTGCCCACTCGGCGCGGGTCGTAGATAACGCGGGCCGTTTTCGTCTTTAGGTCGAAACTCACCTGGATGATGCCGCGCAGTCGTTTCACCTCACGGGTGACCACCTCGCCTCAACCCTGTCAAAAAGCGGCAGGGACCTGGCGCGTCAGTGTCTCTCGCTCTGCCGATGCAGCCATTCCAACTCCCTTCTAGCAGGGTATTACACAACCCTTTCGACCCCCGATATCCCGATGCAGCATCGGGACCCCTTGCCCCCTTCCTGGCCAGGAAAGGGGGTCGAAATTGTACCTGTCCCGACAAGTCCGGAAGACCCCTGACAATCCCGATGAGTCGGGACTGGACACCCCATTCCGCGCCGCCAGGCCTAGGAGCTCTCGGCGGGCGAGGCCGCAACGCCCACCGAAGAGGGGAGTTGCTCCATTCGAGCCAGAAAGGCCACCAGCCCCTCCAGGACAGCCAACAGCCGCTGCTGCCACACCCGCTCCTGGAGGTGCCATAGGACCCGTATCTGCGCGTTGCCTACCTGGGCCAGTCCCGCCAGGGACTTCTCCAGGGCCAGGCGAGCGCCCCCCACAGGCGTCTTCAGCCGCAACACACCCTCATGGTCCTCTAGCGTCACGGCCTCAACTCCCGCCTGGTCGGCCAGGGCCCGCACCTCCAGCAGGTAGAGCAGGTGCTCCACCGGCTCGGGGAGAGGGCCAAACCGGTCCAGCAGCTCCACTCGCAGCGCCGCGACCTCCTCTCGCTGGCTGAGCCCCATAATCCGCCGGTAGAGGGAGAGCCTGGTGGGCAAATGGGGAACGTACTCCTCGGGCACGTAGGCCGCCAGGGGAAGGTCTACTCGAGCGTGGGGCTCAGACGAAGGCCCCTCAGGGGCAGGGGCCTTCTCGCCATTCTTGGACTTCAGCTCGGCCACCGCCTCGGCGAGCATGTGATTGTACAGGTCGAACCCGACCGCCTGAATGTGGCCGCTCTGCTGCGCGCCCAGCAGGTTCCCAGCGCCCCGAATCTCCAGGTCCATCATAGCGATGTGGAAGCCTGCGCCCAGTTCGGTGGCGGCCAGAATAGCCTTGATGCGCCTCTCCGCCGTCTCGGTCAGACCCTTGCCCCTGGGGACAACCAGGTAGCAATAGGCCCGGCGCCCTCCCCGGCCCACCCGTCCCCTCAGCTGGTAGAGTTGGCCGAGCCCCAGGAGGTCGGCCCGGTTGATGATGATGGTGTTGGCGTTGGGCACGTCCAGCCCCGACTCGATGATGGTGGTGCACACCAGCACGTCCAGCCGCCCCTGATGAAACTCCTCCATCACCCGGGCCAACTGCACTTCAGGCATCTGCCCGTGCCCTATCCCCACCCTCGCGTGAGGCACCAGCTCCTGGACCAACTTCGCCACCAACTCGATGCCGCGGACGCGGTTGTGGACCAAGAAGACCTGCCCGCCCCGGTCCATCTCCCTCAGGATAGCCTCCTTCATTAGGTCGTCGCTGGCCTCCGAGCCATAGGTCTTCACCGGCAGCCGCTCCTCGGGAGGGGTCTCCATGGTGCTCATGTCCCGAGCGCCCGACAGGGACATATGGAGCGTGCGGGGAATGGGGGTGGCGCTCAGGGTGAGGACGTCCACCTCCTGGCGCATCCGCTTGAACCGCTCCTTGTGGCGCACCCCGAACCGTTGCTCTTCGTCCACGACGACTAATCCCAGGTTCTTGAACGCGATGTCCTTTTGCAACAGCCGGTGGGTGCCGATGCAGATGTCCACCGTCCCCTGCTTTATGGCCTCCACCGCGTCCGCCTGCTCCTGGCGGGTGCGCAAGCGGCTCAGCACCTCCACCTTAACGGGATAAGGGCTGAACCTGTGGGTGAAGGTGAGATAGTGCTGCTGGGCCAGGACCGTGGTGGGCACCAGGACGGCCACCTGCATCCCGTTCATCACCACCTTGAAGGCGGCCCGCAGCGCCACCTCCGTCTTGCCATACCCCACGTCGCCGCAGATGAGCCTGTCCATGGGCCGCGACGCCAGCATGTCCCGCTTCACCTGGGCGATAGCCTGGAGTTGGTCAGGGGTCTCCACATAGGGAAAGGAGTCCTCCAAGGCCCGCTCCCAGGGGGTGTCCGGCGCAAAGGAGAGCCCCTTGACCACTTGGCGCGACGCGTACAGCTCCAGAAGCTCCTTCGCCATCTCCATGGTGGACGCCTTGACCCGCTCCTTGAGGCGATGCCACTCCTGGCTGCCCAGTCGGGTCAGGGCGGGAGGATGATCGCCGGGCGCCACGTAGGACGAGACGCGGTCCAGGTGGCCCGTAGGAACGTAGAGCTTGTCCCCCGCGGCATACTCCAGGACCAGGTACTCCCGCGGAGTTTCGTTGCCTTCCGCCTGCCACACAGTGCCCGTGAACCGGGCTACGCCGTGGTCCACATGGACCACATAGCTACCCGGCGTGATCTCCGCGAGCGAAAAGGCGGGGCGAGGGGACCTGTGGGCAGCGGGCCGTCGCAGCTTGGCAGTGCCAAACACCTCGCTGTCGCTAAAGAGAACGACTCGTTGGCCCTCCTGTTGCAGGTCCCATCCCTCGGACAGGTAGCCGTGGACCACCGTGACGACATTTCGCGCTGGGGCGTCGGCCAGGCTCGTGAGCTGGTGGGCAGGGACCCCCGCCTGCTCCAACACCTCCTCCAGCCGCTGGTCGTGATAGGTCACTACCACCGGAGCAGCCCCCTCCCCAAGAAGCTTGCGCGCCTCGTCAATAAAGACATCCATCCGTCCCCGAACCTGGGCCGGCTGGGCAAAGGGCAGGGTAAAGGTGTGTTGCCCAGGCTGGCTCCACTGGGTCAGCGACAAACGGGCGGGCGGGGACTCCAGGCGTTGGCTCACCTCGGCCCAGTCAGCCGACGAGGAGGGGAACCCCCTGGGGAGCTCGCCGCGCTCCTCTTTGGCGTGCCGGAGCTGCTGGGTCCTGCCTTCCATCTCCCCGGCAGCCTCCTGAAGCTGGGTGGGCTCGTCCAGCACCAGCAGGACGCCCTGGGGAAGGTAGTCCAACAGGGTGTCAAAGCAGAAGAAGCCGGCGTAAAAGGGCACCTCCTCCACGGCATGCCCCTGCATGAGCAGGGACAGCTCCTCCTTGATACGCTCGGCTTCGGCGGGAGAGCAGGAGGAGAGCACCAGTTGGCTTATAAGGGCCTCCACCCGATCCCTGGGGGCCAGAGCGGGCAGGACCTCGGAGCAAGGGGTTACCGAGATGGCCGTCACCTGCCCCGTGGAACGCTGGGTGGAGGGATCGAAGCGGCGGATGCCGTCCACCTTATCTCCCCATAGCTCCAGGCGCGCAGGCAGAGGATCCCCCGGAACGAATATGTCCAAGATACCGCCGCGACGGCTCATGGCGCCAGGGGCCTCCACGGCAGGCCCCACCTGATACCCCAAGCGCATCCAGGAGGCCATCAGCTCTTCCAGTTTGACGGTGTCTCCCACCCGGATGACCTGGGTCGCCCCCACGAAGGAGGACCGAAGGAGAGTCCGTTGGGACGCCGCAGCCAGAGAGGAGACCACCAGAGGAGGCGATGCGGCGTCGCCCTGGTGGACCAGAGCCCCCAGGACCTGGAGCCGCTGGTGAACGGTAGTGGCGTCGGGGATCAAGCGCTCATAGGGGAGGGCCTCGCGCTCGGGGAAGGCGTAGACCGGCGCCTCATCGCCCACAACGGCCTGAAGCTGGTCGTACAGTCCACGAGCGCCTTCGGGCCGGGGCGCGAGGAGCAGTATGGGCACCCGCAAAGAGCGCCACAGGGCGGCCACGACCCACGCCTTGGCCGAGGCAGGCAGGACCGCTGTGGGGCCCCTTCCTCGGCCCACGGCCTCGGCCAAGGCCTTGTACTCCCGGCTCTGCTCAAGGAGGCTCAACAATCCCTCAAGGCTCATGGCTCACTCCAAACAACGTAGAGCAGGGCTGGTAGGCGGCCACCAGCCCTTTGTTCCAATTATAGACACTCTGCTACGCCACCTCTAGGAGCTTACGACGCTCTCAAGGGGGGTTTGCGGACGAGAGATGGCCTCTCCAAATTGCCTGGACGCTTCCCAAGGTGAGGGCTATAATTCCCCTTGGGCGGCCAGGCAGCCGCCCACAGGATGGGGCTGTAGCTCAGCGGGAGAGCATCCGCCTTGCACGCGGGGGGTCAGGGGTTCAAATCCCCTCAGCTCCACCAGCCTGAACACCGCATACCCGCCGTTACACGCCCCTAGAAGTTGAACCCCTCTCAACCCCATCGCGCTTCGGCCATGAGATGTTGAATGCCCCCCATACTAGTACGCCTCTTCAAACTTTCTTCAAGGTCGGTGCTTATGATGGGCGCAAGAACAGCAGCAGAGAGGAGGCCCCAAATGAAAAGGCGCTGGCTTTTTATCGCTTTGCTTGTCTGAGCCCTGGGCGTGGGCATTACCGGTAGCAGCTCAGCTATAACGCCCGGTTTGTTATCAGCGCGTTGAGGGCTCGCCCGTCTCCACCAGAACAGGCCTGGGACGCCTCCAGGTGACGCCGGCCCACAGCCCGCCTTGGCTCCCATCATGCTATACTGTCAGGAGTAGCGGGCCCTTCGGGGCCAATTTTTTCGCTCCGACTATGGTGACCATGCAACGGGACCTCAGGAATATCGCCATCATTGCTCACGTGGACCATGGCAAGACAACTCTGGTGGATGCCTTGCTCAAGCAGAGCCATGTCTTCCGGGACAATCAGCAGGTGGGGGAGCTGATCATGGACAGCAACCCCCTGGAACGGGAGCGGGGCATCACCATCCTTGCCAAGAACACCGCCGTCACCTATAAGGGCGTCAAGATCAACATCATCGACACCCCAGGTCATGCCGACTTCAGCGGGGAGGTTGAGCGCGTTCTCAACATGGCTGATGGCTGCCTCCTGGTGGTGGACGCCGTGGACGGGCCCATGCCGCAGACGCGCTACGTGCTGAAGAAGGCCCTGACCACGGGGCTCAAGCCCGTGGTCGTCATCAACAAGGTGGACAGACCCCACGCCCGGGCCAAGGAGGTGGTGAGCCTGGTCCAAGACCTGTTCCTGGAGCTGGCCACCGATGCCAAGCAACTGGATTTTCCGATCCTGTTCGCCTCGGCGCGCCTGGGGTACGCCATGGCCGACCTCAACGACGAGCCTCGGGACATGGAGCCCCTTTTCGAGGCCATCTTGCACCAGGTGCCACCGCCCTCCGGCGATCCAGAGGCGCCGCTTCAGCTCTTGGTCACCGCGCTCTCTTACGATAATCACCTGGGGCAGATCGCCATTGGGCGAATCTCCCGAGGGTCCCTCTCCTTGGGAGAACCGGTCGTACGAATAGACCGAGAGGGACAGCAGTCACCCTACAAGGTCGAGCGGATCCATGTCTTTCAGGGGTTGGAACGCCATGAGGTGCAGCAGGCGGCTGCGGGCGAAATCGTGGCCGTGGCAGGGGTTGAGCAGGTGGCCATTGGCAACACCATCGCCTCCGCCCAGTATCCCGAGGCGCTGCCGCCCATTGTTATTGATGAGCCCACGGTCAGGATTCTCCTGGGGGTCAACACCTCGCCCTTTGCGGGGCGTGAGGGCCAGTCCAGCATGTCACGGCAGCTCTATGCCCGGCTTGTCCGTGAGCTCCAGACCAACGTCAGCCTTCGCGTCCAGGAGACAGACTCTCCAGACGAGTTCAAGGTGGCCGGCCGCGGTGAGCTCCATCTTGCAATCC
>SHYH01000030.1 GCA_009692865.1 Dehalococcoidia bacterium | reverse complement strand
CCGTCAACGACGCCACCTCTGGAGTAGGGTTCGCGCGCCCGGCTCAGGCTCAAGGGAACGCACCACCTCCTCGGCCTACGCGCCGCGTTTTCAACGGCTACTCCTACAGCGTGCGCGCCCCAGCAAACCACACTCCCGAGGAGGAGGCACGGTTCCACGAGCGCCAGGGCCAGATCATCCGCGACACCCGCCGCCGGTGGGATGAGGAGCTCGTGCCAACCCTTGTCCGCGAGACCGACGCCATGAAGGCTGTGGACCTGCAGGCAGCCACCCGCCAGGACCTCCTACGGCATCTGGAGGAGTTCATTGCGCTCGACCAGAAGCACTGGTACTTCCACGGCTTGGCCGTCGGGCCTATCATGTACGCGACATCGCTGCTTTTCCCTCTCTACGCCCAGATCACCGGCTCCCAGGACGAGACCGAGGCCTACCGCCTGTTGCAAGGCTTCGACAACAAGAGCCTGGAGACCGACCGGGAGCTTCGGACCCTCGCTCAACAGGCCCGCAAGGACAAAGGAGTGGCCACCGCCTTCGCCGAGGTGAGCGATTGGCAGGCTCTTCGCAAAAGGCTCCAGGCTACTCCAGCCGGAGAGGCATTCCTGGCCCGCCTCCAGGCCTTCCTCGACTACTACGGCAACCGCTCCGCCCTCCTGAACATCGCCGAGCCGACATGGCAGGAGGACCCCAGCTTCGTCCTCATCACCATCAGAGGCCTCCTCCAACGGAAGCCCGAGGACGAAGAGCCACGGCGCCACCGCCTCGTCGAAGAGCGGGAGAGCCTTGTGCAGGGGGCCCTCCAGCGCATCGGTGATAACGAGAACAAGCGCCAGGAGTTCCTGGACATCCTGGGCATCTCCCAGGCCCTCTGGCCCATCCGTGAGGACCACTCCTTCTACATTGACCAGATGAGCCGGGCCCTGGTGCGTCGTGTCCTGGTGGAGTGCGGTCGGCGCCTCGCCCAGCAGGGCGTCCTGGACCTACCCCAGGAGGTGTTCTTCCTGACGCTGCCGGAGCTCAAAGAGGCCCTCAAAGCCCCGGAAAAGGCCCCCTCCAGAAGCGAGATCCAGCGGCGTAAGGTGGAGCACGAGCGGTTCAGCCGCATTACCCCACCTCAGTTCCTCGGGAAGACGCCGCCCGACGGTGGCCTCTCAGACACCTCTGAGGGCGCCAAGTTCGTCCGGGCTATCAACATCCCCCTCACCGAAGAGCGCCCCTCCCTCTTGAGAGGCGCGGCGGCCTCCCCAGGCAAGGCCAGCGGCGTGGCACGGGTGGTGCGAGGCCCCGAGGAGTTCCAGAACGTGCGCCCAGGCGACATCCTAGTGTGTCGCACCACTTCACCCTCCTGGACGCCCCTCTTCGCCCTCATTGGAGGGCTGGTCACCGACGCCGGCGGCGTCCTCTCCCACGGCGCCATTGTCGCCCGCGAATACAAGCTCCCCGCCGTCACGGGCACCAAGCACGCCACACGCGTCATCCTCGACGGGCAGCCCCTTTTCGTGGATGGCGCCACCGGAGTCGTGCGCCTGGGGTAGCCCCGACATATCATCCCCTCCCCCCTTAGCGGGGGCACTCGGGGTGTCCCCCAGATATAACTCCCACCCCCTTCCTGGTCAGGAAGGGGGACAGGGGGATGCCGAAGGCCCCTCATCTATCGGGGGTCGGAAGGGTTTTCCATCACTCCGCTAGAGTGAACGGGTAAGACCCGATGAAGTGGGTAACACGCGAGAACGCCAAGGTGGGCCGGGTGGCTTGCCCCTGGCTCATCACCCGCTTCATCGACCCCCAGGCAGAGTTTCTGTTTGTGCCCCGAGAGGAGATCCTGGACGCGGCCCGACGGGAAGGGGCCCACTCCTTCGACGCCAAGGGGGCGGAGTTCGGTCATCGTGGACGGAAGTGCACCTTTGAAACGCTGATCGAAGCCCACCACCTCCACGACCCTGCCCTGGAGCGACTTGCTGTGATTGTCCACGGCGCCGATGTCCCCGAGGACATTGGCATCGCCCCTGAGGCCGCCGGCCTGCTAGCCGTCTCCGAGGGCATGGCCAAGGTGTCCCCCAACGACCACCGCAAGCTACAGTTCCTGTTCCCCGTCTACGACGCCCTGTACGCCTGGTGCCAAGAGGCTTCGTAGCCACGCTTCTCTCATCCCATGAGAGACGGACCCTAGCTTTGCCTAAAGCATGGGGCCGGGGCGAGCCCTGGTGGGTGCAGGGATATGGCGAAGTCAGAGGGGCGTCCCGATGCTATGGGGACGCCCCTCTATTGGCCTGATCCAGCAGCAGCTTATCAGCAGACCCTCACCCCTGCCCTCTCCCTCTAGGAGAGAGTGAACTTCAACCTAAGCGCTTGCCGTCAAACACGCCCTGTAGCGCGGGTGCAGGGTACGCCCTGCTACATCTGCACGCCCGCCTTCTCCAGCGCCTTCTTGGGGGAGACGATATTACGCTTGAGCCCCAGGGCCTCGGTGTCCATCCCCATCGCCAGGCCCAGCATCTGGGGCAGGTGCAAGATCGGCAGGTCGATTCCCGTAGGGCGCTGCTTTGCAGCCTTGGGCTGGAAGCCGTCCAGGTTCAGGTGGCACAGCGGGCAGGGCGTCACCATCGCGTCGGCACCCAGGTCCTTCGCCTCCCCCGTGTGCTTCGCCACCATCCGCAGCGAGTTGCGTTCGTTGATGGTGAGGATAGGGAACCCGCAGCACCGGCTCTTGCCAGGGAAGTCCACCACCTCTGCCCCCACCAGGGCGATCAGCGTCTCCAGGGCATGCTGCCGCTCAGGCCGTTCACCGAAGCCCAGGGCATCGCTGGGACGCAGCATATAGCACCCGTAAAAAGGAGCGATCCTGAGCCCCTTGATCGAGCGCACCACATGGCGCTTCAGCGCCTCGACCCCCACGTCCTCCAAAAGGATCCACAGGAGGTGCTTCACCTCGGTGGTGCCCTTGTACTCCAACCCCTCTTCGGCCAGCACCTCGTTGATCTCCGCCAGGTAGCCGGCATCCTCTCGCAACCGCTTGTTGGCCTGGCTCATCACCCCCTGGCAAGTGCTGCAGATGGTCATAATGGGCAGGCCGATCCGCTCGGCGAGGGCGAAGTTCCGAGCGTTGAGCGTGTCTCCCAGCTTGCGGTTCTTCTCCTGCAACACCCCCGCCCCAGTGCAGGACGCCGAGACCATCTCCTCCAGTTCGATTCCCAGGCCGCGGCACACCTGGACCGTGGACATGTACAGCTCGGGTGTCCCCCCGCGGGCGACACAGCCAGGGAAAAAGGCGTACTTCATAGTTTTTTCTCCAGCCGACCAAAGATGCGTTGGACCTGATGAACGTCGGGGATGGGGGCGTGGAAGGGACTGGGCATGGGCAGCTTGCGATGCACGAGGGCCCGTAACGCCACGGGAGCCATGGACAGAAGCTTAGGCACGTTGAAGAACCCTATGGTCCTAATGGCCAGCATCGTCTCGTCCAGCCGTCCGCCCTCCTTGACGCTATCGGAGAACGCCTCGGCGTGACGGGCGCCGTAGGTGTTCGTAAAGCCCGCAGCCATCGCCTTCTCCCGGAGGGCCATGATCCTGTCCATGGGCGCCACCCCCTTGGGGCACACCTCCACGCACTCCATGCACCGGGTGCAGTCCCAGATGCCTCCGTACTCGTTCAGGGCCCGCAGGCGCTCCTGAGACTCTCCATCGCGAGGATCGGCCGCGAAGCGGTACGCCTTGGCCAGGGCCGCAGGGCCAATAAAGTTCGAGTCCACCTCCAGGGCGGTGCAGTCGGACACGCAGACCCCGCACATGATGCAGCCCATCACGCCGTTCAGGTGGGTCATGGACTCCGGAGGCACCACGTACTCGCCCTCGGGCTCGAGCCCCTCCGGCTGAAGCCAAGGCGTCACCTGCCGCACCTTGTCCCAGAAGGGCTTCATGTCCGTCACAAGGTCCTTCAGGACGGGCATGTTCCCCATGGGCTCCACGGTAATGGTCTCCCCGTGAGGGGCCACAGAGACAACCTTGGTCTTGCAGGCCAGGGTCGCCTGGCCGTTGATGCGCACACCACAGGAGCCGCATATGGCCCCACGACAGGAGCAGCGCACCGCCAGGGAGTCGTCCACGTACTCGCGGAGATACATCAAGGCGTCCAGGACCGAGCTATACGCCTCCACCTCCGCCGTGAACTCCTGCTGGTAGGCGACCGGGTTTTCGGCCTCCGGGTTGTACCTCCGCACCTTCAGCTTCACTTGCATACTGTATGCCTCCTAGCCCCCCGAGAAAGAGGGGGGACGCTGGCCCCAACCTGAGCGCTTGCCTTCATCCACGTCTCGTAGCATGGGTGCAGGGCACACCCTCCTAGTACACTCTTTTCTGAGGCTGCCACCGCGTGATAGTCACCGGCAGAGTGTCGATCCGAGGGGGTCCTTCAAGCGTATGGTACACCAGAACGTGCTTGAGCCAGTGCTCGTCGTCCCGTTCGGGCATGTCGGTGCGGAAGTGGGCCCCTCGGCTCTCCTTCCGCTCCAGTGCGCCGACGGTGATGGCCTCCGCGCAGTCCAGCATGGCGCCCAGCTCCAGGGCGAAGACCAGCCCCATGTTGAAGATCCTGCCCCTGTCTCGTACCCCTACCCGATCGTACCGTTGTCGAAGCTCGCGCACCTTTCGCAGAGCCGTCTCCATCCCCTCCTGGTTGCGGAAGACGGCCAGGTGCTCGTTCATCGACTGGCCCATCTCCAGGCGAATCTTGGCCACCGAGTCGCCGCTGCTGTTTCGGGAAAGGAGGGCGTGGATTCGCTCTTCCTCGTGGGCAAGCCGGGCCTGCGAGACGGTCTTCAAGGGCTCCTGACTGGCGTACTCGGCGGCGCAGTGGCCCGCCCGCCGGCCGAAGACCACCGTGTCCAGCAGCGAGTTCGCACCCAGGCGGTTGCCCCCGTGGAGGCTGACGCAGGCCGCCTCGCCGGCGGCAAAGAGCCCCGGCACGCCCCTCCAGCGCTTCTTCATATCCCAGCAACGGCCGTCAACGTCCGTCTTGATGCCGCCCATCTGGTAGTGCATCCCGGGCCTGATGGGAATAGGCTGCTCGGTGATGTCCACGTTGGCGAAGGCCTTGCCCTCCTCGTAGACCTGGTGGAGGCGCTCAAGGATGAACTTCTTTCCCAGGTGGCGGCAGTCCAGGAACACGCAGCCGTCCACGCCGCGCCCCTCGTTAATCTCCGTCTGCTCCGCCCGCGACACCACGTCGCGAGAGGCCAGCTCCTTCATCGTGGGAGCGTACCTCTCCATGAACCGCTCGCCCTTCGAGTTGAGAAGGTAGGCCCCCTCGCCACGGGCCGCCTCAGTCATGAGCAGGCCGTTGCCCTTCAGCGTCGTGGGGTGGTACTGGACCATCTCCATGTCCATCAGAGGCACCCCGGCCCGATACGCCAGGGACATTCCATCGCCCGTGCAGATCAAGCCGTTGGTGGACGGCTCAAAGACCCGTCCTAGCCCCCCAGTGGCGATGATCACCGCCTTGGCCCTCAGCAGGTGGAGCTTGCCCGTGCGTAGCTCGATGGCCACCACGCCGGCGCACCGGCCCTCCTCCACCACCAGGGAGGTCACAAACCACTCGTCCAGCACCTCCACGCCGGCCCGGAGGACCTGCTCAAACATCACGTGGAGCATGGCCTGGCCCGTGAAGTCCGAGACAAAAAAGGTGCGGGCCCGCTGCTGTCCCCCGAAGCGGCGAGTCCCCAGGCGACCGTCTTCACCGCGGCTGAAGATCACCCCCATGTGCTCCAGGGCGATAATCTCCCGGCCCGCCTCCTGGGCCAGCACCTCGATGGCGTCCTGGTCCCCCAGGTAGTCGCTACCCTTCACCGTCTCATAGCCGTGGTCCTGCCAGTCATCGCCCCGGTCCGTGAGGGCGGCGTTGATGCCCCCCTGGGCGGCGTTGGAGTGGCTGCGCACCGGATGCACCTTGGACAGCACGGCCACCTTGGCGCCACGCTCCTGGGCGGCAAGGGCGGCCCGCATCCCCGCCAGGCCCGCCCCCACCACCAGCACGTCGTAGTCTGCCATCCTAGTCACCTCCCTCGTGTAAAAGCGAGGCCTGCCTTGCCCTCACAGCTTCTTTACCCCCCCGCCATCAGCAGCGCCGCCACGCTCTTCGCGTCCTGAATCTCTCCGTTGCGTATCAGCTCCGGCACCTGTTCCAGGGCCACCCGCTCCACTCGTGCTAGCGACCACCCGGCTCATAAGACAATTGGGCATTGCGAGCCCCAGGAATCAGGCCCAGGCGCTGGATCAGGGTAGCGTAGAAGTGTTTCGGGTCCCGCGTCCGCAAAAAGCGCGCCGTGTAGGGGCTCCCCTGCACCTGCACGATGTCCCCAGGGGTGACGGCCACCTCGTGAAGGCCGTCCACGCTCACGACGACGGGCACGTCAGTCTTCACGGCCAGGGTGATCACCGTATCCGGAGGCAGCACCAGGGCGGTGCCCAGGCTGACGTGAGGGGCCACCGGCACCACCACGATGTCCTGGGAGGCCGCGTGGAGAATGGGCCCGCCGGCGGCCAGCGCGTAGCCGGTGCTCCCCGTCGCGGTGGCCACGATCACGGCGTCGGCGAAGTAGGTGGTCAACGGCGTCCCGTTCAGCTCCGCAGCGATGTGCACCAGGCGAGGGAGACCACCCCGGGCCAGCACCACGTCGTTCAGGGCATGAAAGGCCTGTCGCTTCCCTCTGGACGATGCGGGAAGCAGCGTCGCCTCGAGCATGGCCCGCTCCTCCACCCACACGTCCTCACCTCGAAGGTAGCGGGACACACCCAGCAGCGCCTCGTCGGCCCGAAGCTCCGTCATGAACCCCAGGCGTCCCAGGTTGATCCCCAGCACAGGGACCTCATGAGGCGCGGCGGCACGAGCTGCCCTCAGAATGGTCCCGTCGCCGCCCACGGAAATGACCACCCTGGTCTGGGCCATGCACGCCTTCAGGCCCTCCTCGTCCGAGGCGGAGCGCACCCAACTGGGCGCGCGGAGGTCAAGGCGCCCACCCAGAGCCTCCGCCAGGGAGCGGGCATCCGAGGCCGCGGAGTACATGATGCCGATGGCCTCTTTCGTCGCCACGCCCTTCCTCCTCCTATCGGGCACTGCTATGCAGCTATGTCACCGCTGTGCCAGGATTCAGCCGGAACGGTTCAAGGGAAGTCTAACCCGACGCCGCGCCAGGGTCAAGAACGCTGGCAGCCTCTAAAGCCAGCGTCCCTCATCCTCCCGCCCGGAGCAGGCTGGCGGCCTGGTCAGCCACGTCCATAAGAGGCCCCGGCGCCAGTCCCAGCGCCAGGACTCCCACGGTAGACACACCCAAAGCTATTCGGAAGGCAAGGGACGAAGGGACCCTCTCGTTAGAGGAAGGGGGCGCAAAGTACATCGCCCTGATGACCCGCATGTAGTAGTAGGCCGAAAGGACGCTGTTCACCACGCCAGCCACGGCCAGCCACACCAGGCCGCTGTTCACCGCAGCCCCGAAGATAAACACCTTGGCCATGAACCCCGCCGTCGGTGGGATGCCGGTCAGCGACACCAGGGCGAAGGCCAGGCAGGCCGCCAGCAAGGGGGCGCGACGCGCCAGCCCCGCGTACTCCTGGATCTGGTCGCTGCCCAGACTGCGCGAGGCGGCGATGACCACGAAGAAGGCCGCCAGGTTGGTCAGCGCGTAGGCCCCCAGGTAGAACAGGACGCCGGTGGGCCCCGTAGGCCCAGGCGCCCCGGAGGCGATGGCCGCGACCCCCACCAGAAGGTAGCCTCCGTGGGCGATGGTGCTGTACGCCAGCATCCGCTTGATGTCTCGCTGAGCCACGGCCGCCAGGTTCCCCACCGTCATGGAGAGGACGCTCAAAACCGCGAAGATGCCTCCCCAATTCACGTCGAACTGCCCAAAGGCCACATAGAACACCCGGAGCAGCACGGCGAAGCCCGCCGCCTTGCTCGCCACCGACAGGTAGGCCGTGATGGGGGTCGGCGCACCCTGGTACACGTCGGGCACCCACATCTGGAATGGCACCGCCGAGACCTTGAACCCAAAGCCGGCCACCAGCAGCACCATCCCCAGCAAAAGCGGGTAGCCGCCAGAGCGAAGCCCTTCACCCGCTACCCCCTGGACGGCTGTGGCTATGGCCCCCAGATGGGTGGTGCCGGTGAACCCGTAAATCAGCACCATGCCGTACAGCAGGAGGGCGCTGCTCAACGCGCTCAGAAGCAGCAGCTTGATCCCCGCCTCCGTGGAGCGATCGCCCCGCAGGAAGGCGGCCAGGGCAGCCAGGGGCAGCGTGGTCAGCTCCAGGGCCAGGTAGATCGAGATAAGCTCCGAGGCAGAGGCCAGGAACATCATACCGCCCGCCGAGAAGAGGAGGAGCCCGTAGTACTCCCCCTGGAACCGCTCGAAGTGGGATACGTAGTCCACCGACGCCAGGATCACCAGCGCCACGATGCCCAGGATCAGGATACGGAAGAAGTGGCTGAACTGGTCCACTCTCAGAGTGCCGAAGAAGGCCGTTTCAGCCTCACCCCCAACCCACGCTCCAATGGTGATGCCACCCAACACCATCAGCCCCGCCACCGCCAACACCACCAGCCACCCCTTACGTGGCAACACCAGGTCGGCCAGCACCATCAGGACGCCAAGCCCGATGACGCCTACCTCCGGCAATATGAGGGAGACCTCTCTCCAGGACATGCTATGCCTACCCCAAACCGAAGCTCGCCGTAAGAATCTCTGAAACCCCGGTGGTCAACACGTCCGTCAAAATCCTTGGATACACACCCACCACTACGATGGCCGCCACCAGGGCCACCACGGGAATCATCTCCACCAGGGTGGCGTCACCGATATGGGCAAACCTCTCCCTGGCAGGCCCAAAGAAACACCGCTGGATCATCCACAGGATATAGCCCGCAGCCACCACGATGCCAAAGGCCCCCAGCACCGTGGCCAAGCCCCACACCGGGAAGGCGCCCAGGAACACCAGCACCTCGGCCACAAAGCCACTCAGGCCAGGCAGCCCCAACGACGCCAGCCCTGCCACCAGGAAGACGCTGGCGACAAAGGGCATCCGCGAGGCCAGGCCCCCCAAGTCACCGATATGGCGCGTGTGGGCCTTGTCGTACACCAGCCCCACCAGCAGGAACAGCAGTCCGGTAATGGTCCCGTGGGTGAACATCTGGAGCGCCGCCCCTGTCAGTCCCACCGTCCCCAGCGAGGCGACTCCCAGAAGCACGTACCCCATGTGGCTGATGCTGCTAAAGGCCACCAGGCGCTTCAGGTCCGTCTGGCGCAGCGTCACCATGGCCCCGTACAGGACGTTGATCACCCCCAGGGTGGCCAGAAGCCAAGCGATGTCCCGTGTGACGTCCGGGAACATGGCCACGTTGATGCGAATGATGCCGTAGCCTCCCATCTTCAGCAGCACCCCCGCCAGCATCACGCTGACGGCGGTGGGGGCATCGGTGTGGGCATCGGGGAGCCACGTGTGCAGCGGCCACACGGGCAGCTTAATGGCGAACCCCACAAAGAGGAACGCAAACACCAACCCCGCCGGAATCAGAAGCTTGGCCGCCTCTGCCGTTGCCGTCAGCTCCACGATACTGAAGGTCCCTGCGGAGAAGTACAGCACCAGGATTCCCACCAGCATGAAGGCGCTGCCCGTGAGGGTGAAGATGAGGAACTTCATGGCCGAGTACTCGCGGCGCCCGCTCCCCCAAACGGAGATGAGAAAGAACATGGGCACCAGCTCCAGCTCCCAGAAGATGAAGAACAGCAGGAAGTCCAGGGAGGTGAACACCCCCATCACCGCCGTCTGGAGCACCAGGAGCCACATGAAGTACTCCTTGGCCCGTTCCTCGATGTGCCAGGACGCCCACACGGCGGCTGCCCCCAGAAGCCCCGCCAGCAGCACCAGCGGCGCGCTGATGCCATCCACGCCCAGGTGGTACTCAGCCTTCAGAAAGGGGATCCAGTTGGCGAACCGATCAACCAGCTGGTACCCCCCTTCACTACTGTCGTACAAGGCGAAGACGAGGAGCGAGAGAAGCAGGTCCACCGTGATGACGACCAGGGCAAACCCACGAACCAGCCTCCGCTCCCGCAGGAACAGGGCGATGAAGATGGCCCCCGCCAACGGCAGCAACACCGTCGCCGAAAGGAGGCCGGTCCCTTGCCAGGTGACTGCTTCGGTAACTACGCTAGGCTCCATCTGCTATCCCCAAAGGAGAAAAGCCGCCATGATGACGATAATCCCCGATGCAAAGACCACACCGTAAAGCTGGAGTTGCCCCGTCTGAAGGCGAGCGATGCCCGCCCCCCAGTTTCTCCCCTGCCACCCCACGAAGTCCATGAAGCCGTCCACGATGTTCCTGTCCACCCACTCGAGGGCGTTGCACAACCCTTGGTACCACACCCTGGTGACCACGTACTCCTCGTACAGCTCGTCGAAGTAGTACCTGCGAGACACCAGGGTGTAAAGCGGTCGCACCCTCTGGGCCACAGCATCGGGGCTCACCCGCCGGGCGCCGTACAACAGGTACGCCAAACCGATGCCCGACGCCGCCAGGAGGGTCGAGAGGCCCGCCACGCCCAGGTCCATGCCGACCGCGTGGCCCTCCAGAAACTCCGAGAGCCAGTGGGCGGGCGCTATCCCAAGCCCCCAGAGCGGGGCGACCGGGTTCATCAGGAAGCCTGCCACCACCGATCCCACCGCCAGCGCCACCATAGGCGCCACCATGACCCACGGCGACTCCGCCAGATGGACATGGTGCTCTCCCGGAGGCGGCATCGGGTCGGTCTCGGCGCCCCCGCGAAACTCCCCGTGGAAGGTCATGAACACGGCCCTGAAGATGTACACGGCGGTCAGGAACACCGCAGCCGCCCCCATCAAGAAGACCACGAGGCTCACCGCCGACCCGCCGTGGAAAGCCGCCGCCAGGATCTCGTCCTTGCTCCAGAAACCCGCCAGGGGGAACACCCCCGCCAGGCTCAACGCGGCCACCAGAAAGGTGACGTAGGTCACGGGCATCCGCTTCCTCAGGCCGCCCATGTACCGCATGTCGAAGGTGCCCGTCGCGTGGTTGGCGCTCCCCACCCCCAGGAAGAGGAGACACTTGAACAGGCCGTGGGTCAGCAGGTGGAAGATGGCGGCCCCATAGGCCCCCACGCCCAGGCCCATCATCATGTACCCCAGCTGGCTGATGGTGGAGTAAGCCAGCACCCGCTTGACGTCGTTCGCCACCAGGCCCATGGTGGCGGCGAAAAGAGCGGTGAACCCACCGATTATCGCCACCGTGTTCATGGCCGCCGACGAGGCCTCGTACAGCGGGAACATGCGGGCCACCAGGAACACCCCTGCCGCCACCATGGTAGCGGCGTGGATCAGCGAGCTCACGGGCGTCGGCCCCTCCATGGCGTCGGGCAACCAGGTGTGCAGAGGGAACTGGCCCGACTTCCCCATGGCCCCTACAAAGACACCCAGAGCCACCCAGGTGACCACTCCCGTCGCCAGCAGCCCCGTCCTGGCCGCCTCGTGAATGTCGGGGATCTCCAGCGCGTTCATCCCCTGGACAGCAAACACGCCCTGGTGGAAGAACAGGTAGAGAATGGCCAACAGGAAGCCGAAATCCCCAAGGCGCGTCACCAGGAAGGCCTTCTTCGCCGCGGCAGCCGCCGCCGGCCTGTTGTACCAGAACCCGATGAGCAGGTACGAGCACAGCCCCACCATCTCCCAGAACACGTAGAGCTGCAGCAGGTTCCGGGCCAGCACCAGCCCCAGCATCGAGGCGGTGAACAGCGACATATAGGCGAAGTAGCGGCTGTAGCCCGGGTCGTCCTTCATGTACCCCAGGGAGTACACCTGCACCATCAGGCTCACCAGGCTGACGACGACCACCATTACGGCGGTGAGGGGGTCCAGGTAAACCCCAGGGATGAACGTAAGGGGGCCCACGCTCAACCCCAGGGACTCCGCCCGCCACTCCAGGGGCTTCCCATCGCCGGCCATGACCGCCTGGAGCGCCCCGACCGAGAGGGCCAGAGAGACCACCATGGCGAGGACAGTGACGTAGCCGCTGAGGCGATCGCAGCGGTTAAAGAAGGGACGAATCACCAACGCAATAAGGGCAAAAGACGCCAGGGGCGCCAGAAAGATGCCCCAGGCCGCTATCTCGCTCATCGCACCTCGACCATCTCTCTCCCGATGCTACTCCACCCAGGGGCCTTCCCCCTCTTCCCTCCAGAGCGATCCACCACATCCAACCCTCTCCCGCCCAGCTTCACTGTTCCCCCTCCCCCTTCCAGGGAGAGGGCTAGGGTGAGGGTGGGGGTGAACCTTGGCCATCTACCTAACCTCTCGCCATCCTCCACGTCCCGTAGCGTAGGTCCAGGGCTGCGCCCTGATGGGTGCAGGGCACGCCCTGCCTACAGCTTGCGCAGGATCTCCTCCGCCACGTGCTCCCGCCCCTTGGGCACATAGATGACAAAGGGCTGCCGCTCGCCCCAGGCGGTGATGTCCCCACTGGCCGGGAGGATCTTGGTGGGGAGCCCCTCACCCTCCAGCGCTAGCTTCCACATCTCAGCCACCATCAAGCTATTGGCCCGCAGAAACTCCACCCACATACTTCACCCCGAAAAGGTGTTCCACAGTACTGGCTCGCCCTTCGACAGGCTCAGGGCGAGCGGTGCGTCCCGCTCGTGGTAACGAGCGTTACACAATCATACCATTCCGCTTCACCCGGGAGCGGGAGCTAGCGGACATTAGACGCTGACCAAATGTATCCACAATTTGACTGGGGTGGCAGGGATTTGGGATGGCTAAATTCCATGCAC
The DNA here is from genome assembly GCA_009692865.1 of Dehalococcoidia bacterium. Classification (GTDB taxonomy): domain Bacteria; phylum Chloroflexota; class Dehalococcoidia; order Lucifugimonadales; genus SHYH01. The sequence continues at coordinate 2,981 of SHYH01000030.1, read as the reverse complement.
CTCAAACCAAGCTCTGCAACCTTCACACACGGATCTGGGAGGGAGTCCCGGCGCCAAGAGGATTCGACTCAACTGCCGCTTAAGCTGAGCGGTCTTCGCTCCGATTCTCCAAGCCCTCCCAAGATATCTTGCTAGATGCCCCAGAGGTGTTTGGTGGATGAGACCCGAGCTCTTGGCAAGCTGCCAGCGGTCTTCGGTTAGCGAGAGCACCTACATGCTCCAGAAGGGAAACGCGGTACAGCTCGGAGAGGTCTGCCTTGGACATTGCAAGCGTGTTCGCCGCATGCATCGCCAGATAGCAAACCAGCAAGCTGTGCTCTGGGGGCAACCGTTCTCCCATATCCATACCTATGGATATGGGAGCGAGCAATTGCCCAACGGAGACCACCTCGTCTGCGCTTTCGTCTCCGATCAGGTGCTGCTGTATCACCATCCACCTCCGTTTGCAACAACCCCACGGGGCAGTGGGTCAGTTTGGATCCAGGTAGTGGGCTACATCTGTGTCGCTAAAAGGTCAGTCCTTCTTGCGTCGAGCTGTATCCATGGCGAATCCGATAGCTACGCCAATTGCCACTCCTATCGCCAGCCACGGCGCCACGTTCCCGTCGCTGCACCTATGGCGGGACCGATACCAGCGCCGAGGGCGGCGCCAAAGCCCATACACTGGCCGCGCATGGTCCTACCTCCAAGCATCCGCCCCCGCAACGTGGATGTAGGGTACACCCCACCCCTCATCCCGGCCCTCTCCCGGAGGGAGATGAGCACCCTGGCTTCAACCTAAACACCTGCCTTCAAGCACGTCCCGTAACGTGAATGCGGGGCCAGGCCTGGCTACCGCTGCATCAGATTCACTTCCGTCACGTCAATGGTGCCCCGCTGTCGATAGAGGGCCAGCACCAAGGCCAGCCCGAGGGCCACCTCCGCCGCCGCCACGGCCACGATGAACAGGGCGAACACCTGCCCCGTCAGCGCCGCGGCCGCAATCCCCCCCACAGAGAGAGGCCCGGGCAGGACAAAGCGCGAAAATGCCACCGCAGCCAAGTTCACCCCGTTGAACATGAGCTCCAGCGACATAAGCACCGCCACCACATTGCGACGCGACAACACCCCGTACAGCCCGATACAGAAGAAGGCCGCCGACACCACCAGAAACTGTTCAAGGCTGGGCATGCTACTGCTCCCTCACCAAGGCAATGGCGCCGATCAGCGCCGCCAGGAGCAGGGTGCCCACCACCTCGAAGGGCAGCAAGAACTCCCGCACCAACAGCCTCCCCACATAGGACGGCGTTTGGGACAGCACCTGCGCATGCGCCGCCTCCACGCCAGGGCTGTCGCTGAGGAGACGCCAACCACCCTGATACGCCACAAAGACCAGGGCCACCAGCAGAAGGGCGGCCGTGACGAGAGCCAACGGGCTCAACCGGTTGGCGAGGTTCCCACGAGTCACATCCCCGGTCATCATGATGGCGAAGATGATGAGAATGGAGATTGCCCCTGCGTAGACCAAAACCTGGACCACCGCCAGAAACTCGGCGCCCAGAATGATGAAGAAGCCAGCCATGGCGAGAAAGGCCGCCACCAGGAACAGGGCCGCCCGGAAGAGGTCTCGTATGAACACGACCCCCAGGGCCGACCCTATGGCGACCGCTGCCAGCGCCCAAAAAACCACATCGAGAACCGTCATCCCTAAAAACCCCTCACCCTTGCCCTCAACCTCAGCGCCCGCCCTCTCTCACCCTCCGTAGTGTGGGTCCAGGGTTCAACCCTGGCGCTCAACCCATCGCTTCGCCATAGCCTGCAGATCAGGCGCCTCGTGACGGCCCACCTCGTCCCACGCCAGCGTCTGGCCCGCGTGCGGATCATATCCCTTCGCCTCAAGCTGAGGCCGGAACCAGGTGCTGGGTCGCTTGGGGGCCGCCCGCAGGTCTTCAATGGTGATCACCAACTCGTCCCGGCGGAAGCGGGCCCGCTCAAAGCCGCTCCCCATGAACAGGGCGTCGTAAGGGCAGGCCTCCACACACAGGCCGCAGAACATACACCGCCCGATGTCGATGTCGAACACCTCCAGGGCGTACTTGCCCCCCTCCTGAGGCGCCTCCTGACTGGGGTCCGTCACAATCCTGATGATCCCCAGAGGGCAGTACTTGGCGCAGCTAGCGCAGCCGGTGCACCGCTCCTCGTACCAGACGAACTCCTCTCCGCGAAAGCGCGGGTGCTGCGTCAACCGCTCCTCCGGGTACTGGACCGTAAAGGGAGGGCGAACGAAGTTCTTGAGCGTCACCATCATCCCCTTCAGGATGCCCAGGCCGTACATATCAGCGGACCTCCTGTGTAAGGGCGACTGGAGACGGCAACGGTGCCGACGGCTGCACACGGCGATGCCCCTGGAGGTTTGCCAGCACCAGCACGGCTCCAAGGCCTACCGTGATATTGACGCCGACCAGCAGCCAGAGTTGGCCCAGGGTGGGCTCCGGCAACACCAGCACCTGCACGGCAGTCACCACGATGTTGAAGAGGCTCAGAGGAAACAGGAACTTCCAGGCAAAGGCCAGCACCTGGTCGATGCGTAGCCGTGGGACAGTGGCACGGACCCACACGATGACGAACAGCACAGCCGCCCACTTGAAAAGAAACCACACCGGAGAGGGGGGAACGGGCACCCCCAACACCGTGAGGTACGGCCCATCCCACCCCTTAAGGAAAAGGGCCGTCACAAACCCCGACGCCACCACGGGGCTGAGGAACTCCGCCAGTTGCATGACGGCAAACTTCATGCCGCTGTACTCCGTGTGGTACCCGGCCACCAGCTCCGACTCCGCCTCCATCAGGTCAAAGGGAGGGCGGTTCATCTCAGCGATGGAGGCCGTCAGAAAGACGAAGAACCCCAGCGGCTGGAGCAGGAAAAAGGGCAGGCGCTGGGCCTCCACCACACCTACCAGGGACATGGAGCCCGCCAACAGCAGTACACCCACCAGAGAGAG
>SHYH01000029.1 GCA_009692865.1 Dehalococcoidia bacterium | reverse complement strand
TACTGGAGAGGCGCTGCCCCAAGGACTGCGCTGGCCGCCCGCGCGCTTCCGCCGTAGAGGGCATCCAGGCCAGCGAGGTCGATGTAGGCGCAGCCCAATCCTGCATCCTCTACGATAGGGCTCCGCTGCTCCAGGCTGTTCAGGACGGCTTTCCACGCCTCCTCATAGGCAGATGGGTCGGCCTCCACAAGGACCGCGTCCTTGCACCGCGCCTGGGCGGTCTGCAGCGGCGTGCCAGGCGGAATACCAGCCGATGGGGGTGCGTCCAGCACTACCGGCCGGGTGCCCTGTCGCCGCACGATGAGCACAGGACGGTCGAGCAGGTGTGGATGGCGCCGAAGCTCCACCTGGACGGCGAAGTGGGGGATGAGGACACAGGCTACCCGCATGATGGCCTCCCTGTAGGAGAGCCATCATACCAGAACAGCAGTTCTTGTTGTCAAGGGGAGGAGGGCACAAGGGGTTCAGAGGGAGAGGCTAGGCAGCGTGAATCACCAGGGGTGTCGTTCTGGGGAGAGTTTACCAGGGTGGAGACGGGGGGTGCTGAGGTGGACCCCAAACACTGGACAGGTGGCTAAGCGAGGGTCCTGCTCCGAGAATCTTAGCAACCGTAAGGAGGAGCAGGGCATGAACCAGGGACGCTTAGTAAACGTCCAGGGTAAATCCCTCTCCGCCGGGTGGGGCCTTGAAGTCCAACACCGCATTAGACAACCGCTCTCCTAGGTCGCCATCCACGAACAGGAGGACCAGGCCCTGGGATGTCACTACCTGGTCCCGTTCTCCTTCTTCGTCGATCACGATCCCGAAGTCGCCATCCCCTGTCCACACCGGCGGCATGGCCAGCCGAAGGTGTCTGTTTGGCGCAAGGCTGCTTCGCTCTACGGTGCGTCGCAGCTCCGCTTTCGCTTTCTCTGTGACGGTCAGCATAAGGAGTTGCTCAGTTCGGCGGCTTCTTTGTTCGCCACTAAGGTTCGTACTTGCTTAGCTCTGGTCAAGACTAATACGCAAGGAGCTATTCAATCCGTACACACTGCATGTCGCTTGAACACAACTTCCGTGCAATGCGAACGAATCCGAAAGGTAGCCCTTCTGGTACGCCCAATCCTACTCCTTCACTAGTTATGCTGGCAAGGGCAACCGTTCTGGAGCGCGTGCAGGTGATTGTCATCGTTAAGGGAAGTTGCCCTATTGGTCGGCCTGGAGTCCCACGAGTCGGCTATCGATCCTCTCTGCCTCCAACGACAACCTCTCCCACTCCTCCCAGAGCGATTGTGACTCTTCTTTGAGCTCTCGGTACTGCTCTCCAGAGACCGCAAGTTGAGCCAAGTCAGCGAATTGGTCCGGGCTGGAAAACATCGCCTCCAACTCCGCAATCCGGGCCTCGTGGCCCACCAGCTTGGCATCGATCTCATTAATTCGCATGACCAGCGTGCGGGCCTCTTTGCTGAGGACCCGGCGCAGATCCTCTTCGGTGCTCCGGGGTCGTCCGGACCGTCTCCTGGGGAGGCGGTTGTTGGCAGGATCTTGCCCCGAGGTGTCATTGTCTGCTCTGTCGGCGGTGGTCGTGGCGGTACCTTGCACGGGTTCGATCTGCTTCCGGTACAGGTAGCCGTCGTAGTCCCCAGTGAAGGTGCTTGGTTGGCCGTTTTCTATCTCAATGATCTTGTTGGCGACCTGTCGTATCAGGGTTCGGTCGTGGGTTATGAAGCAGATGGTGCCGCGATAGTCGCTGAGGGCGTCCGCGAGTATCTCCCTGGAGGCGATGTCAAGGTGGTTGGTTGGCTCGTCCATGAGGAGCAGGTTGCTTGGCTGGAGCAGTAGCTTTGCCAGGGCCACCCGCGCTTTCTCTCCACCCGACAACACGGATATTGGCTTTCGGACGTCGTCGTTGCTGAACAGAAAGCCGCCGAGGGTGTGCCGCAGGCTCTGGTCCGACTCGTTGGGCGCCGCCTGTTGCAATTCCTCAATGACCGTGTTGCCGGGGTTGAGCAGCTCCAGTACATGCTGCGCGTAGTAGGCTGTTACCACGTTGTGGCCGGTCTTTCGCTCACCCTCTTCAAAGGGAAGGACACCTGCGAGGATCTTCAGCATTGTGGTTTTGCCAGCGCCGTTGGGCCCAACTAGGGCGATGCGATCACCACGCGTAAGAACCAGGTTCAGACCGCGATAAACGGCGTGATCGCCGTAGAACTTGCTTAAGTTAGCTAGCCGAATGACCTCAACGCCGCTGCGTGGCGGCTCCGGGAATGAGTAGTGTACTCTCTTGGTCGCCCTGGGCAACTGGATGGGCTGAACCTTTGCAAGCTGCTTCAAGCGGCTCTGCACCTGGCCGGCTTTGCTGGCCTTGTAGCGGAAGCGCTCCACAAACCGCATCTGTCTCTGGACTTCGCGCTCCTGTCTCGCTGCGGTCGCCTGCTTGACCTGAAGGGACTGCTCGCGGGCGATAAGGTAGTCGTCATAGTTGCCCTTGAGGATCACTACCTCGTCGAGCTCAATGGTCAGTACCCTGGTTGCTACCTTGTTAAGGAAAGCACGGTCGTGAGAGGTGACGACTACCGCGCCTCGGAACGAGGCCAAGAATCTTTCGAACCACATGTTTGCATCGAGATCCAGGTGGTTAGTGGGCTCGTCGAGGAGCAATAGGTCCGGATTCCTGAAAAGCAACCTGGCCAGGGCAGCGCGCATAAGCCAACCGCCGCTAAACTCGCCGAGTGGCCGGTTGAAGTCGCCCTGCTTGAATCCCAGCCCGAAGAGAATTGCCTTGGCCTCGTGCTCTCTGTCGCCTCCGCTAGCCGCCTCCAGTGCTGTGTCAAGATGACTGAGCTCCTGCCACAGTTCAGCAGGCTTGGAATGCCCAGTCTCCGACGACAAAGACTCCTGGGCAGCAGCTATCCTGTCCTTGAGAGATGTCACCTCTGAAGAGGCCTCCAGGACCTCTTGGAGCAGGGTTTTGCCAGAAAACGGAATGAGCTCCTGTTTGAGATAGCCTATCGTGACGTTGCGCTGCCTGGATATGCTCCCCGTGTCCGGAGAGGTGTTGCCGGCCAGGATGTCGAGGAGGGTGGTCTTGCCAGAACCGTTGGGGCCTATCAGCGCGATGCGGTCTCTGGCCGCCACGTTGAGGGTGAGGCTACTGAAAAGGGTCCGCTCCGCATAGGCTTTGCTGATGTTGGATGCAATTAACATTGTGACCTGCCAGGACATCTATTATACCTTCCGGACGCAGAGGCAGGAAACAATGATCTTGGGCCAGCTCCGTTTGCTTTGGGTTGAACCGTAGAACATCGAGATAGCGGCTCCTACTTGCTCTGGCCCAATCTTGCTTCCTATGGTCTTGCCCTCTTTTCTGTACCAGAAATAGGGTGACTGTTGCGTGTGATCACACGATTCAACCGCTGCCGGCACAAGAATGGCTAGCAGAAGTACAACTCGCCAATCGACTAACCTCAACAGGTATACCGATGGCCGCAGTAGGGTACACTGAGAAGACGGCAGTGCTGTGGGTAGCCAGATCCGCCTGGGTGTCCCTTTGTTCTAAGCCATAGCGTGAAGATAAGAAAGGGGGAATGATCATTATGGAAGGCACGGAACGCGCCAACATAATACGAGGCTCGCGCGTTTCAATAGTAATGAAGGAGGATCAGCGAACCGGAAGACTAACCGAGGGAATAGTTGAAGCCGTTTTGACAAACTCCCCAATTCATCTCCATGGTATAAAAGTCCGTTTGGAAAGCGGTCATGTGGGTCGGGTTAAGAAAATAGTAGTGACAAGGTAATTTCCCTTATGGCGTTGATAAGTATGAGGGGCATATCGCTTTCCTTTACTCACGTCCCACTGTTTGATGGGATTAACCTGACCGTTGAACGAGGAGAAAAGATTGGCCTGGTAGGCAGGAATGGGGCCGGCAAATCAACGCTACTGCAGCTCATAGAGGGAAGCGTCCAACCAGACTCCGGCGCTGTTTCAGTCCAACATGGCGCCCATTCCGCCTATCTTTCACAAAAGGTGCCGAAGGAGATCCCAGGGACTGTGTTCGATGTAGTCGCTGGCGGAAGTAGACAATACGCTGATCTGGTCACAAAACAACCGACCGCCGTTTTGCTGAATAAAAACACGACGCCTCTACATGAAGAATTGGACCGCATTCGTCGTACCCCTGAGGTGGAGGGAGAGTCGTATGAGAAGGAACAGCTGAGCAAAATGGTCTCGCAACTCGGGGCGGATGCTGGCCGCGCTTTCAATTCCCTTTCCGCCGGCCTAAAACGTCAAGTGCTCTTGAAAAGGGCGCTTGTTGGAGAGCCGGACATCCTCCTGCTTGATGAACCGACCAACCACATGGATATAGATTCCATCAAGGAACTGGAAGAGATGATGATGCGGTTTACGGGTGCCTTGATCTTCGTTACCCATGACCGGATGCTCTTGCAGAGGATCGCTACCCGCATAGTGGAAATTGATCGGGGCCGACTGTTTGATCAGTCCTGCGACTTTGAGACATTCCTGGTTCGGCGAAGTGCCGACCGCGAGGCAGAAGAGACGCAAAACGCTCTGTTCGATAAGAAACTGCAACAGGAAGAGCATTGGATTCGGGGAGGCATCAAGGCGAGGCGGACGCGCAATGAAGGCCGCGTGAGGGAATTGGAAAGAATGCGCGAGATCCGCAGGTCCAGGCTGGAACGGCCCGGGAAGGTGAAGATGGAAGCCCACGAGGCCGAACGATCCGGAACGATGGTGGCAAAGGCAGACAAGATTGGTTTCAACTATGGCGACACCCAGGTAATCTCAAGGTTCTCCACCACGATTCTGAAGGGCGATAGGGTTGGCATTCTGGGCCCCAACGGCAGCGGCAAGACAACCCTCTTGCGCCTTCTTCTTGGCATGCTCAGTCCAGTGACTGGAACAATCCGCCTCGGCGCTAACTTGCAAATCAGCTACTTCGACCAGCTCCTTGAGCAACTAGAGGAGAATAAGACCGTCATAGAGAACGTCGGCGACGGCAAGGATACGGTTACCGTTAACGGGAAGACTCGTCACATCGTCGGCTATCTGCGAGATTTTCTCTTTTCTCCAGAGCAAGCTCGCTCTCTTGTCTCTGTTCTTTCCGGTGGGGAACGCAATCGCCTCATGCTCGCCCGTCTCTTCACGCGGCCCTCGAATCTCCTGGTCCTGGATGAACCCACCAACGACCTTGATATCGAGACCCTTGACCTCCTTGAAGACCTCTTGATGAACTACACGGGAACTATTCTCCTCGTCAGCCATGATAGGACGTTCATCAACAACATCGTGACAAGCACTGTCGTTTTTGAAGGCGGCTCCGTCGTGAACGAGTACGTGGGGGGGTATGATGACTGGCTGCATCAGCGCCCACAGGAAACGAAACCGAGTAAGGCGTTTGCTGGCAAACAATACGGCCCACCGGCTCAGGTGCCCAGGGCAAAGCCAAAATTTGGGTTCAGGCTGCAAAGGGAACTGGCTGCATTTCCCCAGACCATTGAGTGGCTCGAACGGGAACAGCAGGAGTTGTTCCAGGCCATGGGAGAGCCAGCACTCTACAAAAAGGACAGGGCTGACATTGTTGCCGCGAACGATAGGCTAGAGGAATTGAAAAGGCTTCTGGCTGAGGCCTACGCACGTTGGGAAGAACTGGAACAACTCCGATTAGCTGGCGAAAACAGCAGACTGTCGAAATAGAGGATGCCAATATCTGACTGGTACTTGTACCTCATAAGATGCCGTGACGGCACACTCTATACCGGCATTTCCACCGATGTCGATCGCCGATTCGCCCAGCACCAGGGACCAGGGAATGCAGGATCACGGTACCTTAGAGGCAGAGGGCCTTTGAGCCTGGTGTTTCGAGAGCGTCTGGGATCCAAGAGCCTGGCGTTGAAGGTAGAACGTAAAGTGAAAAGGATGCCAAAGGCAAGGAAAGAGAAGTTGGTCAAGGTCAGTGGAAATAGCCTTCAAATCGTGAACGGGGCAAGAAGAAAACCCTCGGGGCATCGTCCGGTGCCACCGGATTTCAGATAGGGATGATCAGACAGCCTTCTGGCCCGCGCCCATTCTACTCCCCTGGTGGCTAGAGTGCCAGGGCCGCCAGCCTGGAGCGGACAATGGCTATAGCGGCGCTTTGATCATCGGTGAGGTGCCATCGAAGCGCCGCCGAACCGCCGTCAACTTCCCAGCACAACCGTCATTTCCGAGACCCCCCGCCTTTAGCTGTATTTTTCGATGTGATCGCCAGATTTCCAGTCTGCGGTTGGTCTCACAGGGACAAGGTACCATCAAGCCACATTCTTTGGTATGATTGAGGCCATTTGAGGTGCTGAACGGTGAATTGCAGACCCTAGTAGCTGGTTCCTCGACACCCACCTAAGACACATGTTCAAGGAGGTTTGAATGGCTGTCAATTCAACGAGAAGACGCTGGGAGGAAATCACAGGTCGCCTTCGCCTCGTGCGAGACGGGTACCATAGTTGCCTCAGCGATGTCCCTCCGGAGGTCTCCGCTCGCGGGAGCGAGTGGTCAATCTCGGACCTGCTTGGACACGTGAACGCGGACTATGATCGCAACACCGTTACTCGTTTGCTGGAGGAGGATAACCCGCAGCTGAGGGGTGGCGGCGGCTTTGATGTAACCCGGTTCTGGGAACGGACTGTCGAAAGAACCCTCGCGAATATCGATTCAGCCCTGCGGATTGCGGAAGGCCTGACCGACGAACAGCTCAATCGGGCCGGCCAGCGAGGCGGCCGGGAGTACACCGTCCTGGATGCGTTAGAAAACTGGGCGAAACACTTGGAGGAGCATCTGTCCCAGCTTCGTGATGAGATCAGACCAAGGGAGGGCCTTCCAGTAAGAGAGTAGGTAAGCGACCGCGACTCTCAGGCATGCGTATCTACGAGTAATGTGAAGACCGCCGAGTCCTTCGTAAGACCACGCCCCTGACGGCCGCTTGTGCGACCTTCGTCCAAAGCCTGTCATCCTCCTAGCATGCTTTCAACCAATCACCTGCTTCAGTAAAGCTCGACAACCAAAGCCTTGTGGTGATGGCGGCCTTGGCGGAGGCGTTTCTGGTGGACCTTACTTGGTTGCTTCAATGAGAGAGGCCCCATACTTCCGTCCAGGGCGTGTGGTAGCGTTGGCACTTGCCCTGCATGGTTAAACAATGCTGTCGCTGAGCCCTTCACCCCGGATTCAAGATTTGTGCTACTTTTCTGACACGAGTTCATAGATGCGTGGTGAGCTATGTGTGGCCGCTTCACGTTGATCGCCGACCTGGGCGAGTTGGCCGAGCGCTTCCAGTTCCCTGTCCCAGGCCTGGAGTTCCGCCCGCGCTATAACGTCTCTCCCTCGCAGGATGTCCTGGCGGTGGTCGGTACCAGTGCGGGCAATTGCGAGGCAGCCGCACTCCACTGGGGCCTGGTCCCCTTCTGGGCCAAGGACTCCAAGATCGGTTACAGTATGATCAACGCTGTGGGCGAGACCGTAGCTGACAAGCCAGCTTTCCGGACTGCCTTCCGGAAGCGCCGCGGTCTAGTCCTAGCGGGCGGCTTCTATGAGTGGAGGAAGGAGGCCGACTCCAAAGTGCCGATGCGAATAGGGTTGAGAGGCTGGCAGCCCTTCGCCTTCGCGGGTCTGTGGGAGTCCTGGACCGATAAGGAAACGGGGGATGTGCTCCGCTCCTGCACCATCATCACCTGCTCCCCCAACGAGTTGATGTCCCCCATCCACAACCGGATGCCGGTGATCCTTCCCGAAGCCGCCGCAAGTGCCTGGCTCAACCCTGCAATAGAAGACCCTGCCGTGCTGACCCGGCTCCTGGCGCCCTTCCCCTCTGACCGGATGGAGGCAGCTTAGCGATAAGGTCAAGTCAGAGGCGCAGAGGCGGGTATTGGAGGGGAATCTTGTTGGCTGGTGGCTTCACCTTCACCGGAAAGCGGCTTGGGGTCAAGCTATCACGAGGGAAGATGAAGAAGGCTTGTCCTCCGAGCTGCGCGACTCGGCTTGACCAGTGCCAAAGTTAGCCTCAGGGTGGATGAGGTCCCGCATTGGCTGCGACATCCCCCAATGGGGCCGGACCTATACGCTAACCCCGCAGTGCCGATGGACTGGGCAGCCGGTAGGCTGGTGGAGCGTCACCGCCTGCCCTGGCACGTGGCGGCTCCTCTGACCTTCTACGTCCTCTCACGAGACCCCGACTGGATCACCAGACTCAAGCCACTCTCGGTAGCCGTCAATTATGAGGATGATCCCTCAAGTGATCCAGGGGCGTTCACGGTGTCAGTCTAGAGAATCGACGAGTTCATTACGCACGAGGACTGGGAGCAAGTCTGGACGCAATACGTGAGACCCCGGCAGGAATCCCTCTTGCAACAACGAGGGATGGAGCCTCAGGGACGCAGATCAGTGGATATTGGACGCCTGCAAAAGGCGCTGCCGCTATACGTAGAAATGGTGTCAAAAGGCTGGGAGGTCAGGGATTTGGTTGGTCGCCGCCGAGAGGATTGGGGCGAAGAGGTGCTGCTAGACTGGGATCAGGAGACGATCCGAAGAGCCGTCCACGACTTGGATAAACTTTTCGTCGCAGAACCATGACAGGGGGTCAGCGCTTCACCACCTCCCGCTCCAGGGTGAAGGGGAATGGTATAATTGTGTAACGCTCGTCACCATGAGCGGTAAGAGAGCACCCTTAACTGTCTAGATGGTAGATCCCGGCTAATTCCAGCCCGCCAGGGTTGCGATCATAACAAGTCAGGACAGGATGCCGATCAGGCCGAAGATCACCTCGCCTACGCCTATCCGAGCATTGATCGCTCGGTGGTCCGTCAGACTGGCCCAATACCTGTTCAGGTTGCCCTGGACATAGAGGAGAAGTACGACGATAACGCCGATATAGGGGAGACCAAGGGCGGCTATAACCACGGAGGTGTCCTGGGTTATCACTCCGCTGAACCAGAGTAGAGCGTAGATCCAATCCAGCACGTTTAAGATGATCATGAGCCAAACGGCTAGAGCTATGTTTAGAGTGGTAGCCACAGCTGTCCCCGCGATCAGCTCTTTAAGGCGCGGACATGGGCATGGGTCCTGAAGAGGCTGTAGATGGGGACCAACAAGGTCAGCGCGTGCCAGACGGGGTAGACGTCCCTTCCTGTATGGTTCCGATAGTGCTTCCAAGTTAGATAGAACCAGTAGAGGAGATACAACCCCTGGGAGAGCACGCTCATCAGAATGATTCTGGCTGGAGACAGCAGCACGTTCATCTCAACCGCGCTCCCGCTGGCCGTCCCACCCGCGCCACCGCCACTTGGCTCGTCAACGGTCGTCAACGCCGTGCCGCAGGTGGTACGCAAGGCGGCTGAGGACAGGGCCTCGGTGCCGCAACGAGGACAGTAAGACATGTCGTCCTTCCTTCCCTCATCGTTTGGCGCCGCTGATTATACCCAGGCTTGCCCAAAACGGAAAGGGCGCCCTCACCTCTTCGGCTTCGCTCAGGGCAGGCTCTAGCCCTCTCCCATCGAGGGGGAGGGTCAGACACGCCCATCCTGGCCTTCCCCCATCGAGGGGGAAGGGGTTACCGCAGCACCCTGTCGTCGCCGAGGCGGCGGGTGACGCGCTTCTGGTCCAGGTGTTCCATGAGGGCAAGGGCGTATTTGCGGCTGTTGCCAAAGAGGTCCCGCACCTCGGCCACGGTGATCTTGCCCTGGGCCTGGATGTGCGCCCTTATGCGCTCCACCATCTCCTTGTAGGCGCTGGCGGCGAAGACCACGTCATCGCTGACCTTGACCACCTGGGCCTCCTCGACGAGCAGGTTCAGGAGGTCGGGGTTCAAGGCGCGATCGGTGGGGGGGCTGAAGGGCGTGGCCTCCAGGGCGCGCAGGTAGTCCTGAATCACGCGCTGCTGCTCGGCGGAAAGGCGAGGCTGGTGATCGGGCAGTCGGACGAAGACGCCATCCTCGGCCAGGGCGCCGTCGGCCACCAGGTGCTGGAAGACGAGGGGGAACATCTGGGCCGAGAGGCCGAGCCGGCTCCGCAGCTCCTCTTTGGAGATGCCTCGACGTAGGGGGTGCTGCTGGTGGTGCTGGGCCAGGAGGCCCTGGGCCTTGCGCTGGAGGGCGGCCCACCATGCGGCGGTGACCAGGAGGGCGCCCCGGGCCAGGGGTTGCTGTCCGATGGTGAGGGCTAGGCTTTCCTGGATGAGCTGCTCGACGGCCTGGCGGGCGTCCTCTTCGGGCAGGTGGACCCGCTGGACCAGGGCCTGGTACTCGACGGGAGACATTTCCTCCAGGGCCCGCAGCGACACCTCCGACTCGGTGCCCCGGTCGAGCACACGCAGGCGCTCCAGGGTGGGGGCGTGGGCGCGCTTGTGGCGCTTGGCGATGGGGTCCACGACCCGACCTCCACCCAGGGTGTACTCTGCGGAGCGCAGGACCAGGTAGTCGCCCTTGACCAGGGGCTGGGGATCGCCCAGGTGAAGCTGGGCCCACGCCGACTGGCCGGGCTCCAACGCCTCCGCTTCCAGAAGGCGCACCTTGGCCAGGGTCTCGGCGGTGCCCACGTGGAGGGAGACGACGCTGTTGTGACGCAGGGGGTGGGGGCTGTCTTTGATCATCTGCAGGTGAACGTCCGCCGCGCGAGTGGGCCGGAGCCAGCCTGGGGTGGTGAGCACCTGGCCGCGCACGATCTCCTCGTGGGAGATGCCGGAGAGGTTGACGGCGACGCGGGAGCCTGGCTGGGCCTCCTCCATGGGTTGGCGATGGGTCTGGAGGCCCCGAATCCTGGCGCGCTTGCCTGTGGGGACAAGCTCGATCTCCTGGCCTACCCGCAGGACGCCGTCGGTGAGGGTGCCGGTGACGACAGTGCCGAAGCCGGCGATGGTGAAGGAGCGGTCCACGGGAAGGCGAGGCCGCCCCAGGTCTTTGCGAGGCTGCGCCTTGTCCAGGAGTCGGTCGAGGGCGCCGAGGAGATCAGGGATGCCCTCGCCGGTCATGGCGGAGACGGGCACGATGGGAGAGCCCGCGAGGCGGGTGTCCTCAAGGACGTCTTCCACCTCGGCGCCGACCAGGTCCAGCCACTCGGAGTCCACGAGGTCGCGTTTGGTGAGCACGACGATGCTCTGCTTGACCTGCATCAGGTTGAGGATGGCCAAGTGCTCGCGGGTCTGGGTTTGGACACCTTCGTCGGCGGCGACGATGAGGAGGGCCAGGTCAAAGCCGCTGACGCCGGCCAGCATGTTCTTGATGAACTGCTCGTGGCCGGGGACGTCCACAACGCTGACCTCGCGGCCGCTGGGGAGGGTCAGCCAGGCAAAGCCCAGGTCGGTGGTCATCTCCCGCTCCTTCTCCTCCTTGAGGCGGTCGGGGTCGATGCCGGTGAGGGCTTTGACGAGGGTGGACTTGCCGTGGTCGACGTGGCCTGCGGTGCCAAGGACGTACATGGGTGTCTCCGGTGGTGTAGGCGCTAGGGGGTAGTATAGCGCAGGGAGAGAGAGGGGGAGGGCTGGAAATCAGCCTTCCAATGCGATTGGCTCCTCGTGTTAGCGTCCTTAGATGCTGTCTGTCCTGATTCCTGTGCCGGTGCCCCTCGATCCTCACCCTCCCACAAACCTCTGAAAGACCTCGTTGCCGAGGAGGTAGCCTTCCGGCGTGAGGGCCAGGCGCTCCCCCTGCCAGTGGAGGAGGCCTAGCTCCTGGAGCTCCACGATGACAGGGGCGTAGCGGTCCGGCAGGGTGACGCCAAACCTGTGGGTGAAGGTCTGATTGCTGACGCCTTCGGCCAGGCGCAGGCCCATCATCATGGTCTCGCCCATCTCCAGGTCGCGGCCGATGGTCTCCACCATGTCCAGGATGCCGAGGGAGTGGAGCCAGGGTTCGGTGAGGTTCTTCGCTCCGTTCAGCATGACAGGAGGGGCGCTTGGGATGACGTTAGGGGCGGGCGTCCCGATGCTCCGGGACGCCCCTACGGATGCTCCTGCCGCTGCGGGAGCGTTACCCTCACCCCAGCGCTCTCTCTTGGACGGGGCCGCTCGTCCTTCGACAGGCTCAGGATGAGCGGCGGGAAGCAGGCTGGCGCGGCGGATGTACTCCGGGGGAGAGCGAAGGACGGAGAATCGATGGCCGTGAAGGGAGGAGTGGGCGCCAGGGCCGACGCCGAGGTAGGGGAGGTTGCGCCAGTAGGTGAGGTTGTGTCGGCTCTCGCGGCCGGGCTTGGCCCAGTTGGAGATCTCGTAGTGCTCATAGCCGGCCTGGGCCAGTCGCTCCTCGGCGTAGAGGTACATGTCGGCGGCCAGGTCGGGGTCGGGCTCCGGCATTACACCCTGGCGCACCCAGACCTCCATGGGGGTGTTGGACTCCAGGGTGAGGGCGTAGAGGGAGAGGTGCTCAGGGGCCAGGGCCACGGTCCGGTCAACCGTCGCCTTCCAGGTGTCCAGGGACTGGTGGGAGATGCCGTAGATGAAGTCCAGGTTGACGTTGTGGAGGCCGGCCTGTCGGGCGCGCTGATAGGCCTCCACGGCCTCCAGGGCGTTGTGGCGCCTGCCGAGGATGGTCAGAAGTGGGTCGTCGAGGCTCTGGACGCCGATGCTCAGGCGGTTGACTCCCAACGCAGGATAGCCTTGCAGCTTCTCAAGGGTGAGGTCGCTGGGGTTGGCCTCGAGGGTGGTCTCGTTGTCAGGCGTCACCGCAAAGGCGGTGTGGATGGTTTGCATGAGCGCCGCTAGCTGAGGGAGCGCGAGGAGGGAGGGGGTGCCTCCGCCAAGGAAGATGGTGTGTACCTGGGGATGGCCGAGGGCGGCGCCCCAGAAGGTGATCTCGTGCTGCAGGGCCTGCAGATACGAGGGGATGAGGGTCTCCAGGCCCGCGTAGGTGTTGAAGTCGCAGTAGGGGCACTTGGTCTCGCAGAAGGGGATGTGGACGTAAAGGGAGAGGGGCAGGGCGTGCCCTGGACCCACACTAGGAGATGCGCTCATGGTTGTGTGACCTCACCTGAACCTTGGCCTCTCCCTGCGAGGGAGAGGGGACGACTACGGGCGAGGCATGCCTCGCCCCTACAAGGACGCCAGGGCACGCCCTACTACACGTTGAAGAGGAAGGTGATGATATCGCCATCGCAGACCGGGTAGGTCTTGCCCTCCATGCGTATCTTGCCGTGGCGGCGGGCCTCGGCGATGCTTCCCAGCTGCATTAGGTCGTCGTAAGCGACCACCTCGGCGCGGATGAAGCCTCGCTCGATGTCGCTGTGGATCTTAGCGGCGGCTTTGACGGCAGGGGTGCGCTGGGGGATGCTCCAGGCCCGATTTTCGTCGGGGCCGTAGGTGAAGAAGGTCATGAGGCCCAGGGTTTCATAGGAGAGGCGGACCATACGCTGAAGCCCCGACTCCACGATGCCCAGGGAGGCACGGAACTCCCTCTCCTCCTCGTCTGAGAGCTGGGTCAGCTCCATTTCGAGCCGGGCGCAGAGGGCGGTGAACCCCTTTCTCGAGCCGCCAAACCGGGTAGCCATCTGGCTCGACAGGGCTTCCGCCTCTCCAAGCTGCTGTTCTCCGACGTTCAAGACCACCAACAGGGGTTTGGCGGTGAGGAACTGGTACCCCTCTAGCAGGCGCTCCTCATCTGGTGTGATGGACTGCTGGCGGATGGGGACGTCCTGCGCCAGCCCCTCTTTGAGGCGGGCCAGCACCTGATGCTCCGCCGCGATGCGGTCCCGCTCTGCAGGTTTGGCGGCTCTGAGGGAGGCCTCTCGGCGCTGCACCACCCGCTCCAGGATGGCGAGGTCGGCGAAGGCCAGCTCCAGGTCCATGGTCTGGACTGCCTCCTGGGGGTCTCGCCCGCCCTCGGGGTAGGGCATCGATGGGTCCTCGAAAGCTCGCACCACCTCGACCAGGGCGTCGGCCCGCTGGAGGAGGTTCAGGTGCTCGCCGGTGATGCCCTTCCCCTTGGTGTCTTGCATGGCACCCCCGGGGAGGTCTACGTACTGGACCTCGGCAGGCACCGTGCGCCGGGGATTGAACATGGCCCCGAGGCGGTCCAGGCGCAGGTCGTGGACCTTGGCCACGCCCAGGTTGGGCTTCTCGGCCCCCATAGCAACGGGGGAGGTCTGGGCGTGGCCGCGGGTGGCGGCGTTGAAGAGTGCGGTCTTGCCGCTTTTGGGCAGGCCCATGATGGTGAGTTGCATGTTATGGCTTTCTGGGGGCTGGTGTCTTGTCCCCAATATCGCAGCAGATTGGCGCACCCTGTCTAACAGGGTGCGGAACAACTCCTTCGACCCCCGATAGATGAGGGGCTTCGATTGGCATACGGAGCCTGTCGGCCTTCGGCATCCCCCTGTCCCCCTTTCTGGCCAGGAAGGGGGGAGGAAATTATGTCTGGGGGTCACCCCCAGGCTCCCGGGTAAGGGGGCTCTGCCCCCTTACCGATTCCCCGGGATTCCTCGGCGAATCTCCGGGACGAGATACTGGCAGGGCGTGCCACCGACAAGTCGAATGTCTTCGACCCTGATGCGGGGATACGGGGCCTATGGCCTGGACCCACGCTCCGAGACTTTATCGGCGAAGCCGCTTATCTCTTAGCCACGCACTTCCGCAATCCCAAGAAGGTGACTGCTACTCCAATGAGCAGGGCGACGATACCTGCCCCTGCCCAGAACGACTGGTCAGACATGCCGCTTCCCTTGAGGACGTTGAAGCCTTGGAGTGTCCAGACCAGGCCCAGCAGGGCGACCAGGACGCCCGGAATCAGCAATCTCCACCGCATTCGACGCCTCCTTCGTGCACCCGGGCCCTCGCTCTGGAAGGGCGAGGTCGATTGATTACTTGACGGCGTACAGGGTGCCGTCCTGGGAGGCGATGTAAAGCATGCCGTTGGCGTAGACGGGGTTGGCCGTTACCTGGCCCCCGGTGGCGAACTCCCAGACAGTCTCGCCGGTCTGGATGTTGAGGCCGTAGACCTTACCGTCGCCTGCGCCCACGTACGCCACCTCTCCCACGATGACGGGGGCCGAGTAGACCGACGTGTTGAGGGACCGCTGCCACGCCTCTTCCCCGGTTGCCGGGTCCAAGGCCACGCAGCGCCCCAGAATGGTGCAGCCAAAGGCTTTGTCAGGAGTCACGGCGACGCCGCTGAAGAATCGGTCTCGTCTTGCCTTGATTGTGTACTCCCAGAGGAAGCCCTTGCGGGCCTCGATCTTCTCGATCATGCCCCAAAGGAACAACCGGTAGCGGAAGCTGTACCACCACTGCTGCAAGTCGGTCTCGTGCTGGCGCCAGTCCGCGGCCCACACGGAGCCGCCGAGGGTCGTGACCATCACCCGATGGTCTTGAATTGCTGGGGCGCCGAAGGTGGGGTACTGGATAATGAAGGGAAGCTGCAGGAGGCCGGTGGCCCGGTCCAGGATGTAGAGGCGGTTCTCGCTGGAGGTGAAGGCCACCACCGCGTGGTTCACGGTGGGGGGCGAAAGGGTTCGCCCGTTGGCCTCAAATCGCCACCGCAGGTCCCCGGTGGCCGCATCGAGGGCGTAGAGGACGCCGTTGGCGGCGGTGAAGTAGAGGGTGCCCTCGTGGACTACCGACGACCGAAAAACGGGGGCGTCACCCGAATAGGCCCAGCGCAGGGTTCCCTTCTTTCTATCCAAGGCCACGAGCCTCCCATCTCGAAGTCCTACGTAGACCATGTCGCCGGCCACGGCGGGGGAGGAGTCCACAGGGCCGGTGACCTCGTGTTGCCAGAGGAGCTTCCCGGTGGCGGCGTCCAGGGCAACGATACGGCGGTCGCCTGTAGGCAGGTAGAGGACACCGTCCACCACGGCGGGCGAGGCGAAGAGTGGGGTGTTGGGCCGCTGGCCACCTTCGAGCTCCAGCTCCTTCGCGGACAGGTTCTCAATGGGCTGGGCCTGAAAGGTCCAGGCGACTTGACCCGCAGGCATAAGGGTGGGAGCGGAAACGTAGCCGGTTCGGGCGGCGTTTCCCTGGTACATGGCCCACTCGCCGGGGCGCGAGTCGGAGGGGAGGGT
>SHYH01000028.1 GCA_009692865.1 Dehalococcoidia bacterium | reverse complement strand
GTCCGCCCAACTCAACTGTGTGAGCAGGGTCACCGAAACAGATGCAGCAACAAAGACCTCCACGAAGTTTGCCGTGCCGATAGCGAACCGCGGATGTCCACCCTGCTGGAGAACCAGAGCCGAGGTGGTGAAGGGGCCAAAGGCGCCGCTGAAACCGTTGAGCAGACCGCCAAGGAAGCCAATGGAACCGAGCCGTACCCGGGGCGAAACGCCCGCGAGGGTATCCATGAGGGCACGCCAGGGGGGGCGCCGTTGCATAATCTCTATCCCCTGACTCCCACCTGCTATGGGAGGCAACAACACCGGCTCATAGATAAACCGGCGCAGAATGAGCAGGCCCACAACGAGCAGAAGCACCGGCACCACGACCCGTACAGCTTGCATAGGTAGGTGGGTTAGCGCCAGGGCAGCTAGTACCCCCGCAACCACCGCCGGCAATCCAAGAGGGAGCACCCACTGCCACCGGATGTTGCCAAAACTCCAATGGGAGACCCCAGATGCAATGCCACTCCCTACCTTGGCTACGTTCACGGTAGCGACCGCGATCGCCGGTGAGATCCCTGCTGCCATCATGACAGTGCCCGAAAGCGCGCCAAACCCCATCCCGGCCAGAGAATCTAAGAATCCACCAGTCGCTCCAGCTGTCATTATTGCGAGCAAGATCCACAGGCTCATGAGGCCACCTCCTCAAGAAAAGAGGAGGAACTCATCAGAAAGCGAGGGGAGGCGCGAAGGAGCCGAGAGGCGAGGTGCGCCGGAAACCAAAGGGCAGCGAAGTTAGACAGCCAGGAGGACCCTGGTGTCGTGCTGTGGTTGCATGTCTTCACGTATACGAATCTGTTCATCGTGGGCGCTTGCTCCTTGTGGGTGAGTGGCGTGGACCTGCGTGCCTGTACAACAGGTACAGGTACACATACAGGAGCACTCCTCACCCAGGAGGCGCACAGCACCCCTCAGGTTGCTCACCAGGGGCAACCTTGCCTTATCCTGCCGCTTGCTTTCCACTGCTATCATCCTACTGGTGCTCCGCCGCAGCTACGCATGATCACCCTTGGACCTCAGACCCCACAAAAAACACCCCTCTCCTTGTGGACACACGCAGAAAGGGGTGCGACGCTTCTCTCGATTGGCGCCGTCCCTCTTATGGACACATACAACAGCAAGGATTGTAACGCATCAGGGGCTAGCGTAGAGGTTCACAATGGGCTTGTCAAGGGGTTCAACCGCCAGAGGAGAGCCTACCTTATTGGAGGGCTCAGATCAACAGTGAGCCCAACCCCCCCGTTGACACCCCCCACCAGGCCAGCTACAATACGCAGCGGTATAACGAAATGACTACCTACGCTATCGTCGAATCAGGCGGAAAACAGTACCGGGTCAAGGCCGGGGACTTCATCGACGTGGAGAAGCTGCCCGTTGAGGTAGGCGCCACCGTCGAGCTTCCCCATGTCCTGTTGCTCTCCCAGGAAGACCAGTTCCTGGTCGGGAGGCCCCACGTGGAGGGCGCCCGCGTCTTGGCCGAAGTGCGGGAGCAGAGCCTTGACACTAAAATAGTGGTGTTCAAATACAAGGCCAAGACCCGCTACCGCAAGAAGCAGGGGCATCGCCAGCGCTTCACCCGTCTTCAGATCATGGAGCTGGTGGCTCCGTAGGCTTGGATCGAGGTCATCGTCATGGCTCACAAGAAGGGCGGCGGCAGTAGCCGCAACAACAGGGACTCCCAGGGTCAGCGCCTGGGGGTGAAGCGGTCTGACGGCCAGTTGGTGCGGGCTGGGACCATCATCGCGCGCCAGCGGGGCACGAAGATCCGCCCGGGCAACAACGTTGGCCTGGGAAGGGACTTCACCCTTTACTCCCTCATTGACGGCCATGTCAAGTTCGAGCACGCCACCCGCTTCCGCAAGCAGGCCAGCGTCTACCCCACGGAAGCAGTCTCCCAAGAGGGGTAGGCGGGAGCCAGAGAGAAACCGAGGAACCATGAAGGCCGGCATCCATCCCGAGTACCATCCCAACGCCCAGGTCGTCTGCTCCTCCTGCGGCACCACCTTCACCACCGGCTCCACCAAGCCCGTCCTGCGGGTGGAGGTGTGCAGCCACTGCCACCCCTTCTTCAGCGGCGAGCGGCGCATCGTGGACACCGAGGGGCGGGTGGAGCGCCTCCGCCGGCGGTTCAATCTGGCCCAGCCAAAGTAGATTCATGGGGAACCACCACAGGGGTGAGGGGTTGCCCTCGCCCCTGTTTTCATTTTGGGGCGTGAAACAGTGAAACAGCGGTTCTCTTACGGCGGACAGGCGGTCATCGAGGGTGTCCTTATCCTCGGACAGAGGGGCAGCGCCCTAGCGGTGCGTCGGCCCGACGGGACCGTTCACGTTGAGCATTCGCCCCTGCCCGGCGTCTCCAGCGAAAAACTACGGAAGGTCCCCTTCCTCAGGGGTCTCCTGGTGCTGGCGGAGACCCTCCTGCTGGGGGCCCGGGCCCTCTCCCGCTCTGCCCAGCTAGCCGTCCAGGAGGAGACCGAGGGCGAGGAGCTGCCACCCTGGGCCATGGGTGGCATGATGGCCATCTCCTTGGCCGTCGCCGTTAGCCTGTTCTTCCTGCTGCCCCTCCTGGCCGCCCGCGCCTTCCAGGGCCTCTTCCCCAACAGCCTGCTGATGAACCTGGCGGAGGGCGTCCTGCGCCTGGCCATCCTGCTGGGCTACATCGCACTCATAGGGCAGATTAAGGACATCCGCCGCGTGTTTGCCTACCACGGCGCGGAGCACATGGCGGTGCACGCCCACGAGCACGGCGACCCCTTGGAACCCCAAGCCCTTCGCCGCTACCCCACCATGCACCCCCGGTGCGGCACGGCCTTTCTGCTGGTGGTGGGGATAGTGGCCCTGGTGGTCTTTGCCCTCCTGGGCAATCCGCCCCTCTGGGTGGGAATCCTCTCCCGAATCGTCCTGGTGCCCGTGATCGCCGCCATCAGCTACGAATTCATACGCTGGAGCGGAGCCCACGCCAAGAACCCCATGGCGCAACTCCTCATCGCCCCCGGCCTGGCCCTCCAGAGGCTCACCACCCGACAGCCGGACGATGGTCAGCTCGAGGTCGCCATCGCCGCTATGAAAGGCGCCTTGGAGGCTGACGGCGTGCTGCCGCCGCGGGAGGCCGCTCCTCAACCGCCCAAAGGAGAAGGGCGAAGCCCCCTTTAGGAGGGCATTCCGCCGGCCCGCTCCTCCCAGTAACGGAGCACGCGACTCAACGCGCGAGTGGCCCTACGTATGTCAGGGAACACCGGCATCCCCGCCTGCACCAGCCGCTCCCGCTCCCGATTGACCGACTCCCGCCGCCACTCCTCCCGAGCGTCCCCAGAGCGGACGATGAACGCCGTAGGACGCCCCGACTCCCGCTGCAGCTCAATGAGCCAACCCACGCTCTGGCGCATCCTCTCGACGCCCTGCTCCTCCTCCAGGCCCGAGTCCACCCCCAGCTCCAGGAGGACGAAGTCGAAGGCCTCGTGGCGGAAGGCTAGCTCTTGCAGGCGAGCGGCGGCGCGAGGGTTGCCTATAGCCGAGTTATCAATGGGGTTGCTGATCATCATCCAGGTGGCGGGAATTAGCTGCTTCAACTCCTCAACAATATCCCCCGGCAGGCGTGGGAGGAGGAAGCCCGCCTCGTCACAGGCGTCGGCGGCGGCCACGCTGCCCCCACCACCCCCGCCCAGAGCCGCCGCCCTGCGTCCCCCTGGTTTGGGAAAGAAGCGCAGGGCCACCGTCAGGTCCGCAAGCTCCTCCAGGCTCTCGGCTCCCAGGGCCCCTGCCTGGCGCAACAGGCCCTCCCACACCAGGTGGTCCCCCGCCAGGGAGGCGGTGTGCGAGGCCGTGGCCCGGGCGCCCGCGCGTGTACGCCCGCCCTTCAGAATCACCACAGGCTTGACCTGAGCCGCCAGCTTGAGAGCCTCCACAAACCGCTGTCCGCCGCGCACCCCTTCAATGTAGGCGGTGATGACGCGGGTCTCCGGGTCTTGGGCCAGGTACTCCAGGTAGTCAGCCTCGTTCAGGTCGCAGGCATTGCCGTAGCTGATGACCTTGCTGAACCGGAGGCCCCTCAGCGCGGCGCGGTAGACGAACTCCCACGCGTTGCCCCCGCTCTGGCTGATGAAACCTATGTCTCCGGGCTCCTTGGGGTAGTTGGCCCGAAAGGAGATGCCCTCCTTGGGGTAGTAGAGTCCCATGCCGTTGGAGCCCAGGATGCGAACGCCGCCCCGCCGGGCGATCTCCACAATGCGGCGCTCCAGGGCAGCCAGCTCCGGCACCCCCGTCTCTGAGAGCCTCGCCGTGAACAGATGGGCCAGCTTCACCCCCTTCGCCACGCATTCCTCCATGGCCGCCGGCACCACCGCCGCGGGCGTGGCAAAGATGACAAAGTCCACCTCATCGGGGATGGCAGAGATGCTGGGGTAGGCCGTCAGGCCAAGAAGGGGAGCTGCCCGAGGGTTCACGGGGTAAATACGCCCCTTGAAGCCGGCAGCCTGTATCTTCCGCACGAAGTCAAAGCCCGCGTTGCCATCGGGCGAGGCCCCCACCACGGCAATGGTGCGCGGATGGAAGAGGGGCTCCAGGGGGTGGGTGCCCCTGGCGGTCGCCGGTTCGCCCTGGGGAGGTATGGTTTGGGATTGCATCACCGGTCTCCTTCAGTAGACACCCTGAAAAGCTGAACGCGCTAGGGCCACACCACCGAGCTCACAGGCACCTCGATGAGGGTGGGCTTGTTGTTGTCCAGGGCCTCTCGCAACACGCGCTCCAGGTCCTGGAGCCACTCCACCCGCACGCCGGCGGCCCCATAGGCACAGGCCAACTGGACAAAGTCCGGGTTGTGGAGCTCGGTGCCGATCACCCTTCCGCCAAAGCGACCCCTCTGGTCTCGCAGCGAGTAGCCGTAGGCATTGTCGTTGAAGACCACCGCCACCACGTTGATGCCCTCCTTCACCGCCGTGGCCATCTCCTGCGAGTTGTAGAGGAACCCACCATCGCCACAGAGGGCCACCACCGCTCGATCGGGCCTGGCCACCTTGGCCCCCAGGGCAGCAGGGAAGGCGAACCCCAGGGTGCCCATGTACGAGGACGTGAGGAAGGTCCCTGGCTGGTAGACGGGGTAGGCGGCATAGCTGAAGTAGGCCATCTGGGTCATGTCGCACACCAGGATTCCGTCGTCCGGGATGGCCTGGCGCAACGCAGCCACCAGAGATGCCTGGGGCTCCAGCCGCTCCCAAGGCGCTTGCAGCTTCTCCTTCAACGCCGCC
Organism: Dehalococcoidia bacterium; assembly: GCA_009692865.1. Lineage (GTDB taxonomy): Bacteria > Chloroflexota > Dehalococcoidia > Lucifugimonadales > SHYH01. The sequence goes on along the minus strand of SHYH01000028.1, from coordinate 11,008 downwards.
ATCTCTGCCTTTCGAGAGGGTCGCGGCTTCACATCCCTCTGAAGACGGTCGTAGAGCGAAGCCAGGCCCAGCCTGGCGTCGGCGGCGATGCCCAGGGCCTTGGGGTGGCTGTGACCAAGCTCCTCCGGGTCCACGTCCACCTGGATGACCTGCTGGGGCTCCTGGAAAGGAGCGTCCACAAATCGGGTGCCCACCGCCAGAACCACGTCGGCCTCCGCCACCAGCCGCTGCCAAGCCTCCACGGTCCACCGGGGGACCCCCAGGGACAGCGGGTTGCGGTCCGAGATGGCCCCCTTGCCTTCGACGGTGGTGATGACAGACGCCTGAAGGTGCTCCGCTATCAGCGTTAGCTCCTCGTGAGCCCCGCTGAGGTGCACTCCCCCGCCTGCCCAGATGAGGGGGTGGCTTGCCTTGGCGAGCAGGCGGGCTGCCCGGCCCAGGAGGTCCGGGTCTCCAGCGCCAGGGAAATACCGTTCCGACTCCAGAAGCTCCACCTGCGCCTCCTGAGCCAGGGCATCGTGGGGGACCTCCAGCTCCACGGGTCTGGGGCGGCCCGTCTTAAGCTGTCGAAAGGCATCGTGGACGGCTTCGGGAATGTGCGAAGGCTCCAGCACCCGGGCCCGCCACTTGGTGATGGGCCTGACGATGTCCAACTGGTCGTGCACATCGTGGAGCACACCCCTGCCCTTGCCCAGGTCGTCGCGAGGAACCTGACCTGCCACCAGCAACACCGGCGAGGAAGCGGCATAGGCGGTGGCCAGCCCCGCCGCGGCGTTGTAGACCCCCACGCCCGGCACCACCAGGGCCACACCCACCTGGCCGCTCACCCTGGCGTAGCCGTCGGCCATGTACGTGGCGGCCTGCTCGTGGCGAGTGGCGATGAAGCGGAGGCCGGGATCGTCGTAGATGGCGTCCAGGGCCTCCATGATCTGCAGGCCCGGCAGGCCGAAGATCACCTGGACCCCTTCCTGGCGAAGGGAGCGGATCAGCGCCTGCCCGCCTGTCATCAACGGCACGGGGTTCCCTCACCGAAAGGGGGGGCTAATGCTTTGTCTCAATAATGCGGTGCAGTCTACGGTCGCGCTGTTCGACCGCCCCGTGAACGGGGCGGCATCATGCCGCAGCCTTCAGGCTGCGGTGCAACACCCCTCGGCCACCAAGTCCATATTTCTGGGACATAGGCCCGCCAATACTCCTGGGCCAGAGCATCAGGCGTCCCACCGCTACGGGAAAAGCCCCCCCTGGGCCGTCTCCTTGAACCGGCGCAGCGCCTGAAGGTGCTGGTCCAGCGAGGCCAGCCCCGACCCAATGTTGTTCAGCGTCAGGTAGGTGGCGCCCAAGGCTTGCCACGCCGTAACCCGCCGGACCCACTCCTCCGGAGTCCCTCGGACCACGTTAATCCTCGCCTCGATGCCGATGCTCTTGGGGTCCCTGCCCGCCTCACGGGCATAGCCGTGCATGCGAGCGATGACCGCTCGGCCCTGGTCATCCGGGCGAATCCCAGGAATCCACCCATCAGCCATGCGGGCGACGCGCCGGACCACAGCCTCGGCGCCACCCCCCATCCAAATAGGGATAGGACGCTGGACCGGCGGAGGGTTGATGCCCGCAGCGGTGATTTGGTGCCATCTCCCCTGGTACGTCACCGATTCCCGAGTCCATAGGAGCCTCAGCACATCGATCTGCTCCTCAATACGCCGTCCCCTGGTGTGGAAGTCCTGGCCCAAAGCCTCGTATTCCACGGCATTCCACCCGCTCCCCACCCCCAAGCGAAGGCGTCCCCCGCTGAGAATATCCACCTCGGCAGCCTGCTTGGCTACCAGGGCCGTCTGGCGCTGGGGAAGGACCAGAATGCCCGTTGCTACTCCCAGACGTGGGGCCACAGCAGCTACAAAGGCCATAAAGACCAGGGGCTCGTGGAAGGCATCCTTATGGGTGTACTGGCCTTGCCAGCCGGGATGCCCTTCGGGGTCGGCGCCGAGCACGTGGTCGAACAACTCCACGTGCTGGTATCCCATCTCCTCCACCGCCTGGAGGTACTCTCGGACCGCGCTGGGGTCCGAGCCTATCTCCATTTGGGGAAAGACAACGCCAAGCTGCACGGGGACGCCTCACCTTCGGAATATCCAGCCAGTATCCCCTTATGCTCTGGCCATGTCAACGGTACCGCCCAGCGACGACCCGTGGTAAAATGGGCGCGTCTCCGGATCAAAGCCACGCGAGAAGGGGGGACGCACCATGATTGAAGAGCTGCCAGGCGTCAAGGAAAAGGCAGAGGCCCAGGAGTCCACCAGGGGTGCAACACCGGACGGCCCCAAAGGAAAGTGGAAGGTCATTGGCACTCGCCCCATCCGCCACGACGGGGCGGACAAGGTGACGGGACGAGCCAAGTACGGTATTGACTTTCTGGCCGCCGACCTCCTCCACGGCAAGATCCTGCGCAGCCCTCACGCCCACGCCCGCATCAAGCGCATTGACGTGAGCCGAGCCCTCGCCTACCCGGGAGTCAAGGCCGTGCTCACCGCCAACGACTTCCCGCCACTTCCCGCAAACCTGGAGGACGCACCCGCCGTGGACATGCGGTATCTACCAAGGACCGTGATGGCCAAGGATAAGGTCCTTTTCAAGGGCCACCCCGTGGCGGCGGTAGCGGCCATCAACACCCACGTGGCCGAGGAGGCCCTGGCGCTCATTGACGTGGAGTACGAGGTGCTGCCCGCCGTCCTGGACGGAGTGGAGTCCATGAAGGAGGGCGCGCCGCTGCTGCATGCGGGCATGACCACCAAGGTCATGGGCACCGATACCGGGCGCATCAGCAATGTGGCGAACCACCATCAGCTCTCCTTGGGCGACGTGGCAAAGGGGTTCCGTGAGGCCGACGTGATCGTGGAGCGGGAGTTCCGCACAGCCTCGGTTCACCAGGGGTATATCGAGCCGCAGAACGCTACAGCCCTCTGGAACAAGGACGGCAAGATTACCATCTGGACGAGCAACCAGGGCCCCTTGGTGGTGCGCAAGGCCACGGCCCAGCTGGTGGGTGTCCCCTACTCCCACATCCGGGTTATCCCCCTGGAAATCGGTGGAGGCTTCGGCGGCAAGATTACTCCCTATCTGGACCCCATCGCGGCCCTGCTCTCCCGCAAGACGGCCCGCCCCGTGAAGATAGTCATGACCCGCCAAGAGGTGTTCGAGGCCTCCGGCCCCACCGCAGGCTCCTACATCCGGGTGAAGGTAGGGGCCACCAAGGATGGCCGCATCACCGCCGCCCAGGCCTACCTGGTATACGAGGCCGGCGCCTTTCCAGGCTCGCCTGTGGGAGGCCCCCTGCGCTGCATGTTCACCCCCTATCGCATCCCCAACGTGGAGATGGATGGCTTCGACGTGGTGGTGAACCGGACCAAAACCACCGCCTACCGAGCGCCCGGCGTCACCAACGCGGCCTTCGCCTCCGAGACGGTCATTGACGAGATCTGCGAGAAGATCGGCATGGATCCCCTGGAGTTCCGCCTCAAAAACGCCGTGGTTGAAGGGGACCGGCGGCCCGACGGCACACGCTTCGCCGAGATAGGGTGTGTGGAGGTGTTCCAGGCCGCCAAGGACTCGCCTCACTGGAACGCCCCTCTGAAAGGCAAGCACAGGGGCAGGGGCATGGCCGCCGGGTTCTGGGGCAACGGTGGGCTGTTCTCAAGTTGCACCCTTGGAGTCAACTCCGATGGGACGGTCTCGGTCGTCACCGGCTCCGTGGACATCGGTGGCAGTCGTGTCGCCATGGCCATGCACGCCGCCGAGGTGCTAGGGTTGCGGGCCGAGGACATCATTCCCTCGGTGGGGGATACCGACTCGGTGGGGGAGACCAGCGTCACCGGGGGCAGCCGGACCACCTTCGCCACAGGCATGGCCGTCTACGAGGCCGCCCAAGCCATCAAACGCCAGATGATCGAGCGGGCCGCCAAGCTCTGGGAGACCACTCCCGAGGACGTGGACCTGGTCAACGGCGTCTTTGTGCGCAAGTCCCACACGGACAGGCGAATGACCTTCAAGGAGTTGTCGGGGCATATCCTGGAGACGGGCGGCCCCGTGGTGGCCAGCGCCAGCGCCAACCCCAAGGCGGGCGGCCCTACCTTTGTCCTCCATATCGCCGACGTGGAGGTGGACGAGGAGACGGGAAAGGTGGATGTTCTGCGCTACACGGCGGTCCAGGACGTGGGGCAGGCCATCCACCCCAGCTACGTGGAGGGGCAGATGCAGGGAGGAGCGGCCCAGGGGATCGGGTGGGCCCTTTCGGAGGAGTACGTTTATAACAGCCAGGGCGCAATGGTGAACTCCAGCTTCCTGGACTATCGCATGCCGACGGCCCTGGACCTGCCCATGATCGACACCATCGTGGTCCAGGTGCCCAACCCTGGTTCACCGGTGGGCACCCGTGGCGTGGCTGAGGGACCTGTCATCCCGGCCCCGGCGGCCATCGCCAACGCCATCCATCAGGCCATCGGCGTGCGCATGAACGTGCTGCCCATGTCCCCCACCCATGTCCTGGAGGCCCTTTGGGCGAAGGAAAAGGCCAAAAAGAGGTAGGAGCCACAGACACTCAGCAAGAAAAGGTCAGGGGCGCGGAAGCGCCCCTGACCTTTTCTTGCAAGTCGTGCTGAGCATCTGGCCTCGCCTACCTAAGGCTCCCGTCGAAGACGGCGAAGCACCAGCCAGGCCAGGACGATGCTGGCGGCGGTGAAGGAGAGCACAAGCCCAAAGTGCACCCAGAAGTTGGCGAAGGGGTAGGCCAGCCACACAAAAACATCGTACAGAAGGCCGTGCACCCCCTGCCCAGTGTACTCGGCCATCTGGGCCAGGGTGCGCGCCAGTTGAACAGTCCCTAGGACAAGGGCGAACCACGCCAGAGCCCGAAACGCACTACGCACGGTTGAGGCCTACCTCCCCTTGAGCCGATCCACGGGCGACACTGCCTACGGATCCCAAGAGTAGTCCCAGGCGATGAGACGCTTCGGCCTGATGCGGATATAGGCGACGCCAGGACGTGGTTCGGCGGGAAGCTTGTCCTCGGCCACGCCCCGCTGCTTAGCAGCCTCTCTCATAAGGAGCAACACCTCCTTGGGCTCAGTGATCACCTCCGCCTCACCCTGGACCATCAGACCCTTGAGCGCCCGCAAGGTGCCGCTGCCCGTTTCCAGCCTCGCACTCACCCGGGGGTTCCGTTACGCGTTCCTAAACCTCTGAATACCGGCTCGTCCGCCCACGTAAACGTCCTCGCAGACACAGAAATAGCCAATGGGCACCGAGTGTGAGAAGCCGTTGCGACCGATGGTCGTCAGGATGATCGGGCGAGGCTTGCTGTCGAGAAACGCGCATGCTTCCTCTTTGGTTAATGGAACAGGCATCCGTCTTCCCTCCTACTCATTACGAAGGACACTGCTGAAGCGCCCAGCATCAACAGAGGCCATCCACTTACGGCTAAGGTCAGGCCTACCTTTTCTTCAAGCGGTAGCTGGGGGCCGTCTCCTCCACCTGGCCGTCCTTTTGAAGCTTCTCCAGGTGCTGTCGGACGTTGCCCGCCGCAGCCCGCCGCAGCTCCTTCTTCAGGTTGCGGGGGTAGATGTCCTTCACCATCGCATCCACATCGGTGATGCCCTTCCCGATGGCACCCAACACCTGCTGCTCCCGCTCGTTCCGGTGGTCGATGTACGACTGGGCCAGCCGCTTGCTTCGAGGCGCGGGAACCACGGGCCCGTGGGCCGGGCAGATGGTCTCTATACGCAGACGCGCCAGGAGCGCCAGGGAGCGCATGTAGTCGGCCAGGTCCGAGACGGAGGACGAGGAGGCCCCCAGGATGGTGTCCCCTGTAAAGAGCACCTTCTCTCCGGCCAGGTGGAAGCACACGTGGTCCACCGCATGTCCAGGGGTGAAGAGGGCCCGCAAGGCCACGCCGCCGCCGGTGTGGAGCACCTCTCGCGAGCTCAGCTTCACAATCGCTTTGTCATCGTCCACAAAGGGGTGCAGCGTCTTGACCAGCTTGGGGTGACACCGAACCGGCGCCTGCATCACCTCGTTCAGACGGTCAATACCGCCGTAGTGGTCCCCGTGGCCGTGGGTAATAAGGATGGCCGTGATCTTGGGGCGGCCCAACTCCTTATAAAAGTCCAGGATCTGGCGCGTCCAGGAGCGGTCGTGCTCCCCCGTGTCGATGACTATCATCTCCTCTCGAGGGTCTCCCACGAAGTAGATGTTGCTCCCGCCTGGGTGCATATAGTGAGTGTCGTCGATGTGACACGCGTAGACATGGGGGCTCACCTGCATGACGCTTTCCCTCCAGGTAAGGTGGAACTGGCTGCCGCCGCTGGCAACGACGGGAGGATTGTAGCATTGGGGCGCGCGAACAGCCACCCTCTGGGTGCGAGGGAGGCCAGAGGGCCTGGCGTGGTAGAATACCCACGGCAGAACGGGCAAGACTAGCAGGAGGTGGGCTATGGCTGGGAAGCTCATCGGCGTGGGCGTGATGGCGCGAGATGCGGCAGGGGTGTTGGCCAACATCGAGGAGGCTGAACGCCTCGGCATTCCGGCGGTCTGGCTGACCGCTGGAGGCATAGGCCAAGACCCAATCACCATCTTCGCCGTCGCGGCCCAGCGCACCCGCACCGTGCTCATGGGCACCTCCATCGTTCAGATGTGGCCTCGCCACCCCGTGGCCCTGGCCCAGCAGGTCCGCACACTGGTGGACCTGGCCCCGGGCCGCTTCCGCCTGGGGGTGGGCCCCAGCCACGAGGCTGGAATGACAGGCACCTACGGCGTGGACTTTAAACAGCCGCTCGGCCATCTGCGAGAGTACCTGCGAATCCTCAAGGCCCTCCTCCAACAGGGGGCTGTGGACTTCGACGGCCGCTTCTACACGGCGCACACCCGTGCTGTAGGCCCCGCTGACGTACCCGTCATGGCCTCGGCCCTGCGCCGCGGGTCCTTTGAGCTGTGCGGGGCGGAGGCCGACGGCGCTATCTCGTGGGTGTGCCCTGGCGCCTACCTGCGCGACGTGGCCCTCCCCGCCATGCTCGCCGGCGCCCAGCAGGCGAGCCGCCCCGTGCCGCCCCTCATCACCCACGCGCCGGTGTGCGTCCACGACAATCGCCAGGAGGCGTTGGCCGCAGCTCGGGAGCAACTGGGATTCTACCCTCGCGCGCCCTACTACGCCCAGATGTTCGTGGACGCCGGCTTCCCCGAGGCCAAGCAAGGGGCCTGGAGCGACGCCATGGTGGACGCCGTGGTCCTTTCAGGAGACGAGGCCAGGGTGACCGAGAGGCTGCGGCAGCTCTTCGACTGGGGCACGACTGAGGTCCTGGCCCACGTCATTACGGCAGGGGCGGACCGAGAGGCCTCCCGGCAACGCACCCTGCGCCTGCTGGCCCAGGCGGCGAAGCAGGTGGCGCAGGGCTAGAGCCAACCGCTCAGGGTCGCAGGTTCTTTCGGAGAGGTCTGGGGAACCCTTTCTTGCAAGAAAGGGTTCCCCAGAAGCCCTTCCCTCGTCCCATGCGGCTGTGTTGGGACTGCACCCGTCCTATTTGCGGGCTAGCGTAAAGAGCCTCTGAACCTGCGTTAGGTGAAGCAGTTGGTACACGCTCCAGGCAAAGGGGATGTACCCCCCGTAGCCCAGGATCGGCATTTCGAAAAGATGTGCGAAGTTGGCCCAGGGGATGTGGTAGACCCACTTGGGGGTGGCCCCGTAGTTCCAGAACTCCCAAAGTAAGCCGCACAGAAGCCCCCCTGCGGCCACCGCCGCAGCCAGCCGCCATCTCCCCCGCTTCATGTCCCAGACGATGCTGCGGCCTCCCTGGCGCCCCACCAGGCCGTCCAGCACCAGGAAGGGGGCAACCCACACGGCGAAGAAGAAAAGGCCAGGCAGCGCGAACACCAGGGCCTGAAGGCCCACCCCCAGGGCCACCTCACCCAGGTGCCAGCCCTTGGAACCTGCCCGTCCCACCGACGACACCTCCTGCCTGATGAACAGACTCCAGGCAGCGTCCAGGGCGGGAAGGACAATGGAAAAGGCCACGGTGCTCAGCGCCAAGTAGACAGGCCAGTCATAGGTCACCTTCCCGATGTACTCCCAGTTGCCCACGCGCAGGTTCACCACCTCAAACCACCACCAGATGGGCGCCGAGAGGGCCATGAGCACGGCGTGCCGCCTGATCCCCGGGTACCCCAGCCAACTCCCGGCGTACATCACCAGGACGGCCCCTGACCACATGCCGGTGAAGAGCAGGGGGTTCCAGACGCTCTGGCGGCTCCAAAGAAGAGCCCAGCAGACCACCAGCAAGGGGAGGCCCAGGGCCAGGTGGCCGAGCCGTCCTCGGAAAGGGGGGACAACGCCCGTAGAGGCGGTGAGAGACCCTTGAGCCAAGAGAGTCACCCTGCTCAGCGGATTTCTGGCACTAGCCTAGCAGCCTGCGCCTCAGGGAGCAAGCCCTCCTGCGGCGCAGAGGGGGCCCCTCATTGACACCAGGGCTATACTATCTCCCAGCAACACTTCACTACCGGAGGCAGCAATGGCCTTTACGAGAGTGCACCATGTGGGGATGGTAACGGCAGACCTGGAGCAGGCCCGGCACGTCCTGTGCGATGGCTTCGGCCTCGCCATAGACGAGCACCGGACACCCTGGCCCCAGGGACGGCCCGGCTACGATAACACCACCGTCCTGGAGTTCCCCATTGGGGAGATGTACTACGAGGTTGCCAGGCCCAACGATACCCAAAGCGGCGCCGCCCAGTTCCTGGCCGCTACTGGGGGGCGAGGGGGCATCTCCTACGTCTCCATCGCCTCAGACAGTATGGCCGGCGACGTCCGGGGCCTCGTCAGCCGGGGCATCAAGCTCAAGGGGACCTGGGATGGGAAGAGCCCCGTCTTCCTTGACCCTACCACCTGCTTGGGGCTGGCCTTTCAGATCACTCCTGACGACCACTACTATGTGCACCCCCACTACCGTGGCAACGGTGTCGTGACGGGGATGGGCCATGTAGGCGTCGCCGCCCGGAACTCCGAAGAGGTCCGACGGTTCTGGGGTCAGTCGTTCGGCCTGAGGGTGGACGAGACCACAAACCAGCGCCAGCAGCAGCAGCCCGCGCGGGAGCGCCGCCCCGCCGACGACCCTGTCCAGAGCGTAGACTACCCCCTGGGGGGCACCGTCCTTGAGATCAACTATCCCCTCACCGCCGACAGTGGCACCGCCCGCCTGGTGGTTCAGCGCGGCGCCCTGGGGGCCGTGTACCACCACACCTGTCCCTATGCCCCTGATATTCGTCGGTTCGCGGAGCAGGCGGTGGCCGCTGGGCTCCAGCAGATCGGCACCCTCCCTCCCCCAGAGCAGGGAGCTCCGGGGATAGCCTGGTTCCACCCTCGCACCTGCCTGGGAATGTTGGTGGAGGTCTGGAACCGCCCTCCCGGTAAGGAGCACATAGGCTAGCGTCCTGCGAGAAAAAGAGGAGTGCAGAGGGGCTTCGCCCCTCTGACGGGGGTATGGGGGGGTCCCCCATATCTAAGACTTCCCCCTTCCTTCCAGGAAGGGGGCCAGGGGGATGGTCGAAGTCGAAGGGGTTTTTCAGTACCCTGCTAGAACACCAAGGAGGACGCCGTGATACGAAGCTTCGGAGGAAAGTCGCCGAGGATTCACCCCACCGCCTTCGTCAGCGAAGCGGCCTACGTCGTGGGCGATGTGGAGGTCGGCGAGGGCTCCAGCGTCTGGCCCGGCACCATCATCCGGGGCAACGTCCACAAGATCAGGCTCGGCAAGTACGTTGACCTCCAGGATAACTGCGTGGTCCACACCGACTCCGACGCCACCTATGGCGACTACGTGACCCTGGGCCACCACGTCATCTGCCACGCCAAAACGGTCGAGGAGCACTGCCTGATCGGCAACGGGGCTGTCATCAACGGCGAGGTGATCATCGGCCACCACTCCATCGTCGCCTCCGGGAGCATCATCCTGGAGCGGGTGGAAATACCCCCCTATTCGTTTGTAACGGGCCTGGTGAGGGCAGCCCAAGACGTCCAGCGCAAGGTCAACGACCGTCACCTCCAGATGATTAAGGGCACCGCCGAGGGATACTACCGCAACGGCCAGCAGTTCAAAGAGGCGGGCCTCCAGGACCCAGACCAGGGAAAGTTCACCGACCCCACCGTGTAGTGCTCCTCAGCGTTGGCGAAAAAAGAGAAGGGAGGCCAGACGTCCTGCCTGGCCTCCTTCCGCCCGCAGTGCGCCGCTTCAGCTACTCCTGTTAGGCCGCGGCCGGCCGTTTCAGGTACCAGATTTGTGCTTTGTTATAGCACTGGTCCCAGACCGCGGTCGACTTGCCCAACCTGTTGGGTGACCGCATCTCGAGGTAGTTGCTCACCACGACCTCTGCCAGCTGCGCGCCCAACCCCCCACTCTCAAGTGCATCAAACGGGTCAATCCCCTTGCCCCACGTCCACTTACCGTTCTCTTCCTCAAGAAAGGCCCGCAATGCCGCAAGAATGGGGTACTTGAGCGCGTCCGGAATCCCAGCCCTGTCGCCCTCCACGTCCCCTCCCAGGAAGTCCAGGTGCACCTTCGCCTTGTCTATCCCTGCGATTCGACCGAACTTGGCGCCCTGTCCCTGCGCAGCCTTGGCTGCCTTGTACCATTCAGGTAATTGCAAGTGGATAGTGTCCCAGAGGCGCAGGATCTCCGGAGCGAGGGGCAAGAGCTTTTCGAAGGAACCCGGAAATTCTCGGAAGCGCTTCAGGGCCGTCGCCTTTTGCGAGTACGCGAAAACGGGGTGGGCAGTTTCGCCATAATGGTCCTTATCGAAGACGGCGAGCAGCGCCACGATCTCACGTACGTCGATCGGCTTCGGGGTGGGACCATCGGCTCCTTCGAAGATCTCGTACTCCTTGTACGCGATGAGATCAGCGTACATCTGGCCCTCCAGGGCGCCTTTGAGCTTATCGAACTCGTGGGCCAACTCCGCCAGGCTCTGGTCACGGACT
>SHYH01000027.1 GCA_009692865.1 Dehalococcoidia bacterium | reverse complement strand
TGAAGGCGATCTCCAGGTAGAGAGGCTCATCGGGGGTCTGGACCACCGGTCGTGTCCAGGCGAACACCTCCTCGGAAGGCTCCTGCCAGGGGTCCTCCAGGGCGCCGGCTTCAATGCTCCGGCCCCACAGGTTCTCGTCAATGGAGTAGAGGTTGCCTGTGGTGACAGGGACCGGCACCCCATGGCGTTGGGCGAACTCCACCTCCTGTTCGCGCGTCATCCCCCACTCTCGGGCGGGGGCGATGACCTGGAGGTCTGGACCAAGGGCCTGGACGCCCACGTCAAAGCGCACCTGGTCGTTTCCCTTGCCGGTGCATCCGTGGGCGATGGCCGAGGCCTTTTCCTGGCGGGCTACCTCCACCAGGTGTTTGACGATCAACGGCCGGGAGAGGGCCGTGGCCAGGGGGTAGGCGCCTTCATACAGAGCGCCGGTTTGAAGGGCGGGAAAGACGAATTCGCGCACGAACTCTTCCTGGACATCAACGGTGATGGCCTTGACCGCCCCGCTCTTGAGCGCCTTTTGCCGCACCTCCTCCACCGACCTGGCGCCTCCCAGGTCCACCGTCAGGGCGATGATCTGGGCGTCATAGTGCTCCGCGAGCCAGGGGATGGCCACGGAAGTGTCCAACCCTCCGCTGTACGCTAGGACCACCCTTTTGTTCGGCATTGTGCCCCTCTTCACACCCACCTTTGGGGGATTGAGTAAGAGCTTAGGCGCGGGCGCCCGTTTCTCTTCCAACGCGTGTGAGAACCTGGTCCAGGCGGGCCACGGCCTCGTCCACCTCTGCCAAGGAGGTGGTCAAGGGGGGCATGAATCGCAGGGCGTTGGGACGCACCGCGTTGAGCAGCAGGCCTTCCTGGTTACAGGCCCCGACGATAGTCGCCGATAGGGTATCACGAAACTCCATAGCTAGCAAAAGCCCCATCCCACGGACGTCGGTAATGAAATCGTAACGCTCCTTCATGGCGGACAGGCGGCCGTGGAGGTATTTCCCCGTGGCCTCGGCCTTGGCGGGGATGTTCTCCTCCACGATGACCTTGGCGGCGGCATAGGCGGCGGCGCAGGTCAGCACGTTGCCCCCGAAGGTGGAGCCGTGGTCCCCGGGCTCGAAGACGGCGGCCCGCTCCTTGGCCAGGAAGGCGCCGATGGGAACCCCGTTGCCCAGGCCTTTGGCTAGGGTGATAACGTCCGGCTCGACCCCGAACTGCTGGTAGCCGAAGAGGGTGCCCAGGCGACCCATGCCTGTCTGGATCTCGTCCAGCATCAGCAGGATGCCCCGCTCATCACACCAGGCGCGGACCTCTTTCAGGTAGCTGGGCGAGGGCACATTGACTCCCCCTTCGCCCTGGACGGGCTCCAGCAAGACGGCGCAGGTGTTTTCTGTGGTGGACCGCTTGATGGCTTCGATACTGTCAAACTCTACGTTCACGAAGCCCACTGGCAGGGGGCGGAAGTTCTCCTGGTAGTGAGGTTGTCCCGTGGCCGCTACCATGGCCAGGGTCCGGCCGTGGAAGGAGTTGAGGGCGGTAATGACTTCGTACGCGCCCTTCAGATGAAGCCTGCCGTACTTTCGAGCCAGCTTCACCGCTCCCTCGTTGGCCTCGGCGCCGCTATTGCAGAAGAAAACTCGGTCCAGGCAGCTCTGCTCCACCAGGAGCTGGGCCAACTGGAGCTGGGGAATGGTGTAGTAGATGTTGGACGTCTGCAGGAGGGTGCGGGCCTGCTGGACAATGGCCTCGGTCACCGTCGGGTGGCAGTGGCCCAGGTTGTTCACCGCCCACCCGCCGGTGAAGTCCAAGTACTCTTTGCCGTCCTCGTCCCACACTCGGGTGCCCTGACCGCGCACCAGGACAACGGGCTGCCGGCGAACCACCCGCATGTAGTAGCGGCTCTCCATCTCTTTCCAGTCGGTGGGCATGGCCGGGGACTCCTATCTTCTGAGCGACTCCTTAGTGATCTCATCCGCCTCCTTCACCTCCTCGGTGGTGAGGCGCCAGGCGTGGCCTGCGGCAACGTTGCTCTTGACCTGCTCTCTGGTGGTGGCTCCGGCGATGATGGTGGAGACCTGGGGTTTGGCCAAGAGCCACCCGAAGGCCAGCTCCAGGACGGTGTGGCTTCTTTCGCCTGCGAACCCCTCTAACCTGGTCAACAGGCTGAAGTTGTCCTCCGTCAATGTCCGCTGTCCGAAGCGGCCGGCGAGTCGTGTGCCGGTAGGCGGGGCCTCGCCGGACCGGTACTTGCCGGTAAGGAACCCGCTGGCCAGTGGCGAGTAGGGGATGATGCCCACCTTGTAGGCCTGGCAGAAGGGCATCAGCTCCCGCTCGATGCCCCTGTTGAGCAGATTGTACGCCGGCTGGGCGCTAGCGAAGCTGTTGAGCCCCAGGCTTCGGGAGGTCCAGATGGCCTCGCACGTCTGCCAGGCGGCGTAGTTGGAGCAGCCAATGTAGCGCACCTTTCCCTGATGGACCAGGTCGTCCAGGGCCCGAAGGGTCTCCTCGATAGGCGTCTCGGGGTCCGGGAAGTGGATCTGGTACAGGTCAATGTAGTCGGTGTCCAGGCGCTGGAGACTCTTCTCTACTTCCTCCATGATGTGTTGGCGAGACGCGCCTCGGCGGTTGGGGCCCTCGCCCATGCCGCCCGAAACCTTGGTGGCCAGGATGACCTGGTGGCGGTGGCCCTTGATGGCCTTGCCGATATGGGTCTCCGAGAGCGAGTTGCCGTACATATTGGCGGTGTCGATCATCGTTATGCCCTGCTCCAGGGCTTCCTGGACCACGGCGGCGCTGGCAGCTTCGTCCGTTCGGCCGCCGAAGTTGTTGGTTCCTAGACCCACGGCCGAGACCTGAAGCCCCGATCCACCCAGGCGACGGTACTCCATGCTTTCTCCTTGAGACCAGAGTCGAGGTAGGTGGCACGATTGTACCGCTGAAAAGGGTTGACGACAAGCGTGAGGGAGTGCAAGGGGAGGGAGCGGAACAGAGTCCTCCTGTCGGCGATGGCCGTGGAGGAGGCGCCGGTGGTGCTGTGGGGTGTCCACAAGAGGCGCTCCTTGCGCCCCCATAGGGGGCCTGCTATAGTAAAGCACCGTGGGGCTGTAGCTCAGCTGGGAGAGCGCCTCAATGGCATTGAGGAGGCCAAGGGTTCGACTCCCTTCAGCTCCACCACTGGATAGATACAGAGAGGCCCCTGGTGTCACAGCCTGGGGCCTCTGTTTTGCCAAAAGCGGCACGAAAGTGTCACGGAGCCCTAGACACCCTCTACCTGGGCCGGAACGCCATTGGTCCAGATAAGGTCGAACTGCTTCGCTGCCGCCTCCTGGAGCCCAAGTAACACGCGGCTGTAGGTGTCCAGGGTGGCTTCCGCCAGTAGTTGCTTCAGCTTGCGGTTCTCCTCCTCCAGATGTCGCAGCCGCAGCGCCTCGCTCACCTCCATGGTGATTGGCGGAGCTGCGGCGGAGCGCCAGAAGTAGGTGAAGTCCCCCGATCCCCCTCCATCTTAGGCAGGGCACGGCCTGCACCCATGCTTCGGCAGATGTTGTACGGCCAGCGTTCAGATGGTAGGCTACCAGAAGGGTGCAGTCCGCCGAGGCGGACTGCCGGGGGCTTGGGGGCGTCCTCCAGATACAATGTCCTTCCCCCTTCCTGGCCTCCTGGCAAAAACGTTCCGTTGTTTGCCACAGTTCTGATCGAGGATTTCGACTTGCCCGCCCGCGTAGCTAAGACCCCTCCTTAGTTTGGAACCGCTGACAGGATAGAATGCCGGTAACCCGCCTGCCAATCGGCACCTGAAGTGTGCAAGCGATGCCACAGCCAACCGAGATCCGCCCCATCTACCAAATCAGAGTGGCCCTCCAGAGGCTTCGGCCCGTCATCTGGAGGCGCTTGCAAGTGACGAGCGATGTCACGTTAGCCGACTTGCACCTAGAGCTCCAGGCAGTCATGGGCTGGTCGAATGAGCATTTATATGAGTTCATCATCGAAGGCGAGAGGTATGGTGAGCCTCACCCAGATATCGAAGACGTACGCGACGCTGGCGAGATTCGCCTCGACGTGGTGATTTCTACTGAGGGGACCCGGTTTGGATATGTGTATGATTCGGTGACCAATGGGAGCACTCCATTGTGGTCGAGAAGATCCTGCCCGTTGAGGCAGGGACGTACTACCCTGTGTGCATTGCAGGGAGACGGGCGTTTCCCCCAGAAGATTGTGGTGGCGTCCAGGCTACGCAGACCTCCTGAACGTCCTCGGCAATCCAAGGCACAAACGGCGCCGTGAGTTGTTGGAGTGGCTTGGAGGCCCGTTTGACCCTGAACAATTCAGCCTAGATACAGCAAACAAGGCATTGCGATCGCTCATCTAGGCTACACCAACGTTCCACATTCAGACGCATCCCTGGCGGAAACACGACCACTCACCCCAGCGGGAAAGCCACCTCGAAAGTTCTGGATTTTGACCCGTTAGGCCCACCATCAAATCGAGGAAATCGCCGCCCTCCCCGCTAGCCACGGAAGGAAGGCGGCGGTGTGCCAACCCAGTCCGTGAACCCGCCGAGGCCTATGCCAGTTGGTTGACCTCCACCACGTTCTCCTCCCTCTGCAGGAAGCCCATCACCATGTGAGCCTCGAATACCGATTGCGAGTCCGGGGCCTCGCAGATGCACCAGGCCTGGCCCGTCATCCCCACGTAGATGTTCCACTGGGTCACCTCGGAGTTGCTGGTGGAGATTGAGCCGATCTGGTCCAGCATCGCGTTTACCGCATCAGGGGTCATCAGAGGCAGAGTCGGGTGGTAGTCAAGAAACTTGGGCATCCTTGTCTCCTTCGTGAGTTTTTGAGCGCCGGGCACACCTGCAAGGCACGGCGAGCCCCGCGAGCTGTGCTCCGCCTTGGGCGTTCTTGGGGATTGTACCTCAGGGGTTTCCCTGCGGTACAGGCCTTGTCCAAAAAGCCCCGGAGAGGAGGAGTTCATCCCGATGCGGCATCGGGATGACGGGGGCATGGGGGTGTCTCCCATAGCTCAACCCGCCCCCTTCCTGGAAGGAAGGGGGCCAGGGGATGGTCGAAGGAGGTTCTCAGCATCCCGCTACAGGAGGTGCCGCCGGTATCCTTCAGCCACGGCGTGGGCCCGGTCGTTGACGCCCATATGGTCGAAGATGGCCCGGATCTCCCTCTTGAGGGTGGCGTCGCTGATGGCTATCTGTGCCGCAATGGCCTTGGAGGGCGCCCCGCCGGCCACCAGGCGGAGGATCTCGTACTGTCGGCGGGAGAGCCCTTGGTTCTGGGTCATGTGGGACAGGTGGGCAAACCGGTCCAGAAGGGCGGGAGCCAACTGAGGGTCGATGGGGGACTCCCCCCGCGCCGCCTGGTGGATAGCCTCCACCAGCTCCACGGGTGAGGCCGTTTTCAGCAGATACCCGTTAGCGCCGGCCTCAATGGCCTGGGTGATGTACTCGCTGCCAAAACCGCTGAAGATGATGATCTTAATCTCAGGGCGTCGTTGCTTCATCTGCCGGACCGTCTCCACGCCATCTATGCCAGGCAGCTTCATGTCGAGGAGCACCACGTCGGCGGAGTATTCCTCCAGGTGGGCCAGGGCCTCCTCCCCGCGGGAGGCCTCACCCACCACCTGGATGCGCTCATCCCCCTCTCTAACAGCCGACGGAGGCCCTCCCGGACCGTGGGATGGTCATCCACGAGCATGACCGGATCGTTGTTGGCTCCATCACTTTTCTGTCGCGGAGCAGCCTCCCAAAGGGTTTTCCCCTTTTATGTGGCCGCAAGGCGAGTCCTTCAACTAAGCAAGGGTATGCGCCGGCCAGGGGCCTGCTAAGACCCGTGGGTATAACAAAAGGGGCTCCCTTTGGATACCCCAGGGGGATACTGCCAGTGCCCTGAACTGATCGGAGACGTAGGCCCGCCTAGCCCACGTAAAAAGGGTGGGGCTTCTCGATACCATTGGGACGCCCCACCCTTCTCTTGCTGCAGGAAGCCTGGCTCAGTCTGTGCCGCCCCCTATGGCGGGCAGAAAGTGGATTTCGCTGTTTTCCTTGACCTCCTCCAGGAGGCCCATGTTCGCTGTTAGCCCGTCAATGACCACAGCGATGCCGGGCGTGATGTCCTCGCCGTCCTCATCGCACAGGTACGCCCGGATACCCGGGAAATCTCTCTCCAGGTTGTTCACCACCTGGCGAAGGGTCCTGCCGGGCACCCGAACCCGCTGCTGACCGCCCGTCAGGCTCTGGAGCCGAGTGGGAACCCACACCTCGGGCATAGCTATTTCTTGGTGGCGCTCCGTCGGTTTTCCTTGGCCTCCAAGGCCTCCAGGATACGAGCCGGATTCATCGGTAGTTGGGTTATACGCACCCCAATAGCCCGCTCGATGGCGTTGGCGATGGCCGCCAGGGGTGGAATGAGGGGCAGCTCGCCCACGCCCCGAAGGCCATAGGGGTGGCTCGGGTTGTCGCTTTCCACCAGCACCGTGTCAATCATGGGCAGGTCCAGGGCCGTGGGCATGCGGTAGTCCAGGAAGCTGTTGTTCATCATCTGGCCGTCGTTGGCGTAGAAGTACTCTTCGTTGAGGGCCCAGCCGATGCCCTGGACTGCTCCCCCCTGGATCTGGCCCTCCACGTAGCTGGGGTGGATGGCTTTCCCCACGTCCTCCACCACGGTGTAACGAAGGATATCCACCTTGCCTGTCTCGGGGTCCACTTCCACGTCAACGATGTGGACACCTAGGCAGTCGCCCATGGCCTTGGGGACGATGGTGGCGCTCCCGACAATAGGGCCGCCGGTGGCGTTGAGACGGGCCGCCAGCTGCTGGAAGGTCATCCGCAGCTCCGAATCCCTCTTATGCCGTAGGACTGCGTCCTTGTACTCCACATCTTCGGGGGAGACCTCCCAGATCCGGGCCGCCCGCGCCACCATCTGGCGCTTGATGTCCTGGGCCGCCTCGTGGCAGGCCCATCCCGACTTGAAGGTGGCGCCGCTTCCAGCCGTCATGGTGGTGTACCCGATGGAGTCGGTGTCGCCGACGGAAGGCTTGACCTGTTCCGCGGCGATGCCCAGCGCCTCGGCCAGTTGCATGGCCATGGCCGCTCGGGAGCCGCCGATGTCCGGGGATCCCTCCACCAGGCTGATGGAGCCGTCGGCGTTGACGCTGGCGGCGGCACTAGCCGCGCCGCTACCCCCCGTATGCCAGGAGCCGGCGGCCACGCCTCGACCTCTATAGGGTCCCTTCAGGGGCGCGGTATAGTGGGGGTGGTTCTTGGTGATCTGGAGGGTCTCTTTGTAGACCACCGGGCCGTTCACAGGGCCTGTGGCCTGACGGGTGTTCTCCATGGCGGAGTTGAGGATGCGGAACTCCAGGGGGTCCATGTTGATCTTCTGGGCCAGCTCGTCAATGACCTGCTCACAGGCAAAGGCGGCCTGGGGCGCCCCGGGGGCCCGGTAGGCCGCAGTCTTGGGCTTGTTGACGACAACGTCGAAGCCTTTGAGGTAGGAGTTAGGGATGCTGTAGGGGGCGAAGATCTGGCGAATGCCGCCGTACAAGGGGGAGCCGGGGTAGGCACCGGCCTCGTAGACCAGATGGGCCTCGGCGGCGGTGATGCGCCCGTCCCGGGTGGCCCCCATCTTGACGCGGATGGTGCCCCCCGAAGTGGGGCCGGTGCTGGTGAACACCTCGGTCCGGGTCATGGTGATCTTCACGGGGTGCCCGGTCTTCCTGGAAAGAAGGGCGGCCACCGGCTCCATGTACACCAGGGTCTTGCCTCCAAATCCACCGCCGATCTCCATGGGGATGACCTTGACTCGGGAGACGGGGAGCTTGAGCAGGGCCGCCGACTGGTCGCGGATCTGGAAATGGCCCTGGCTGCTTACCCAGATGGTGAGGTTCCCTTCGGCGTCCCACATGGCGGTGCAGGTGTGGGGCTCAATGTACCCCTGGTGGACGGGCTCGTTGCTGAACTTCCGGTCTACAATGACGTCGGCCTCCTGGTACCCCTTCTCCAGGTCGCCCATGCGAAACTCGATGATCTTGCCGACGTTGGTCCCATTGCTGTCGGCGGCGGTGCCGCTCGGTCCCATGAGTGCTGTGCCCGTCACCAGGCGCTCGTGGAGGAGGGTGGCGCCTGTCTTCATGGCCTGTTCGGCGGTGAGCACCGACGGCAGCACCTCGTACTCCACCTCGATCAAGGCCATGGCCTCCTCGGCGATGTGGGGGCTGGTTGCAGCCACAGCGGCGACGGCGTGGCCCTTATAGAGGACCTTGGTGGAGGCCATGCAGTTATCGCTCAGAAACCGATAGTTGCTCGTGGCGCCCTCGCCCATGTCGGCCAGCCGATCGGAGTGCTGGGGGAGGTCCGCCGCCGTCAGCACCGCCTTGACGCCCGGCATGGCCAGGGCCTTGCTGGTGTCGATGCGCTTGATTCTGGCGTGGGCGTGGGGGCTGCGGAGGATCTTGGCGTGGAGCATGCCGGGGAGGAGGACGTCGGCGCCGTAGCGGGCTCGGCCTGTGACCTTGTCCAGCCCATCGTGGCGGATGGGCCGTGTGCCAACTACCTTGTACTCCTTGGTGGACAGCACTAGATTGGGCTTGTACTCCAACATCGAGTCACCTCCCTCTTAGCAGTGGGTCTCAAAGAGTAGCATTAATTATACCATACGCTAATGTCGTGGATAGGGGCTGCAAGCACGCGGGAAAGCGCAAGAGCATTCGGCAGATGCTCTTGCGCCCCAAGGCGGTGAAGGGTAGCATGGCTCCACAGCGGCAGGGCCTCTCCACCTATCGGGTTACCCTTCCTTTGCATCTGCGGAGGCCGCGCTGCACCATTTCAAACCAAGGAGGGAACGGAGATGATCCAGGTGCGCAGGTTTTTCATGCCAAGTACGGAAAAGGCGACGAGCTGGTGGCCCTGATGAATGAGGTTGGGCGGGTGTTCCCTGCCCTCAAAGCTCGCATCTTCACCGATGCCAGCGGCCTCTTCTTCACCGTGGTGACGGAGCACGAGTTTCCCAGCCTCGGCGATTGGGGGCGCAGCCGCGAGATCTTTTCCGACCCCCGCTTCCCGGCGTTGTTCGAGCGTATGGTGCCCCTGGTGGAGTCCGGGTGGCGGGAGTTCTGGAACATCGTAGAGGAGTTAGCCCCGGCGAGGGGTCGGCCCCGAACCGCCACTAGGCCCCGGACCACCAGGGTGCCCAGGAGAAGGCCGGCCTAGAAGGCTGCGGATAAAGGGCGTCCAGAGGGGCAAAGCCCCTGTGGCGGGGGTATGGGGGCGTCCCCCTTTCCCCTTCCTGGCCAGGAAGGGGAAAGGGGGACGGTCCAAAGAATTTTCGGCGCCCTGCTAGAAGGCCTGGGTGAGGGCCTCCAGGCGGTCCCAGGTGGAATCGGGCCCTATGGCCTGAAGCTCTTCGGGGCGAAGGGTGCCCCAGAGGGCGGCGCCGCTGCGCACCCCTGCCCGCCGGGCGCACTGGATGTTCCGGGGCTCGTCGCCGATGTAGAGGGCCTGGGCAGGACTGACCCCCAGGCTGTTCAGCATCCAGAGAAGCCCTCCTGGGCCAGGCTTGAGCTCGGGCACCTGCTCACGAAAGGCCACGGCGTCGAAGAGGGGGGCCAGCCCGCTCGCCTCTACCTCCTGAAAGCCGGCCCGGTCCTCCTTGTTGGAGAGGATGGCGAGGCGGTAGCCCTTCTCCTTCAGCCCTGCCACCGTCTCCGCCGCCTTGGGGAAGGGTCTGCACAAGGCCAGGTTCCGCTGGTAGTAGAACCGCAGGTAGGAGGCCAGGGGCGCCTCCAAGGGCAGCCCCAGGACGTTCTGAAGGTGCTTCTCGATGGTAGTTGCGTACTCTTTGATGATGGCGCCGACTGAAGGGACCTCCCGGCTGCACTCCCGCGCCGCGTGCTCGATGCCCGCCCGGTGCAGGGGGAAGGTCTCGTAGAGTGTCTGGTCCCAGTCAAAGATGATGGCCTTCAGGCCGTTCTGCATGGGTCTCCTCGCCTACGAGTGCTGGACCTTCTCTGGGGTTGCCCCTTCTTTTGCTGCGGTTGTGTGACATCCCCCTGCCCATAGGGGGCAAATCGTATGCTACCACAGGCTTTGTTGCCACCCAAGGGGCCCGGGGCCTATTCTCCTTTGCTACAATGGCGCTATATCTGGAACGCAAAGTGATGAGTAGGGGGAGTGCAGAGGGGCGAAGCCCCTTTGCCGGGAGTCTGAGGGTGTCCCTCAGAGGCATATTCCTCCCCCTTCCTGGACAGGAAGGGGGAAAGGGGGATGGTCGAAAGAGTTGTCAACACTCTGTGAAACTGAAAGGTTGGTGGTTTGGCAGACCTGATTCTCCATCGCGCCAAGGTGATCACCCTCAACCCTGCCCAGCCCTTGGCTTCCCTGGTGGCGGTCCAGGGCGGCGTGGTCGTGGCGGTGGGCCAGGAGGAGGACCTGCCGTCTTTGGCTACCCCAGCGACTCGCCTGGTGAACTGTGAAGGGGCCACCGTTCTCCCCGCCTTCCACGACGCCCACTGCCACCTGCTGGCCCTCGCCTCCTCCCTGGTGGGCGTGGACTGTAGCCCCTGGCGTCTGAGCTCGATAGGGGAGGTCCAGGCCGCCATACGCCGGCGGGCGGAGGCGACGCCGCCGGGCCAGTGGGTCCGGGCGCGTGGGTACCACGATGCCCTCCTGCGAGAGCGGCGTCACCCCACACGCCAGGACCTGGATGAGGCGGCTCCTCGCCACCCTGTGAAGCTCACCCACCAGTCGGGCCACGCCAGCGTCCTGAGCTCCCTGGCCCTGGCCGTCGTGGGCATCCGTCGAGACACCCCAGACCCCCCCGAGGGGGTTATCGAGCGAGACCCTGTCATGGGTGAGCCCACGGGCCTGCTCTTGGAGATGGAGGCGTTCCTGGAGCATCGCCTTCCTCCCCTCGGCCGGCAAGCCCTTGAGAAAGGGCTGAAGCAGGCGGCAGAGCTGTTTCTGTTGCACGGCATCACGGCGGTGCAGGACGCCACGCCTACCAACTCGATGGAGCGGTGGCGTCTGTGGCAGGGGTTTCAAGAGGGTGGGCTCTTCCCCCTTCGTGTCACCCTGATGCCTGGGGTGGAGGACGTCGGTAATTTTCGCGAGGAGGGGCTGGGGTTTGGCTCGTCCACAGGTAGATTGCGAGTCGGCCACGCCAAGGCGATGCTGACGCTGACTACCGGCGACCTGTACCCATCCCTGGAGCAGCTCCGGCAACAGGTGCAACACGCTGTGAGCCTGGGGTTCCCGGTGGCTATTCACGCTGTGGATGTGGAGGCGGTGACGGCTGCGGTGGAGGCCCTGAGGTCGGCGAAGGCGCTCAACCCCAGGCTCCGCCATCGGGTCGAGCACGTCTCGGAGTGTCCCCTGGAGGTGGCGCGAGAGCTAGGGCGTCACGGGTGGGTGGTGGTCACCCAGCCGGGCTTCCTCTCCTACAACGGCGATCGGTATCTCCAGGAGGTGCCTCAGGAGCGGCAGGGGTGGCTCTACCCGCTGCGGCGGCTCCTGGACTCGGGGGTGACGGTGGCTGCCAGCTCCGATGCGCCTGTGGTTCCCCCAGACCCCTTCGCGGGGCTCTACGCTGCGACGACTCGGCGAGCCCCTTCAGGAAGAGCGGTGAACCCTGGACAAGAGGTAGGGGCCCTGGAGGCCCTGAGGATGTACACCATCAACGCTGCCTATGCGGGGTGCCTGGAGGGGTCCCTGGGCGCCATAGCGGTGGGCAAGCAGGCTGACCTGGTGGTGCTGGACCAGGACCCCCTGGCCGTCGACGCCGAGGCCCTCAAGGATCTTCGCGTGCTGATGACGGTGCTGGGGGGAGAGGTGGTGTGGCAGCGGTAGGGGTGTGCCGCTACTGGGGCATACCAGGCCCGGGTGAACGAGCAGGCGGCCCAGCGCCTGGGGAGCAATACCCAGGGTAAGGGCCAGACGTGGCGCACCAAGACCCAGACCGGCGTTCAGCGTTAGCCGCAGCCTGCTGATGATGAGGTAGGAGCAAGGAGGCCACCCTTTCCCCTCCTACCGGCCTCTGACTACTTGTTGTTGGTGTTCCTCATAAGAGTCCCTGGCTGCGGAAGGATTCTTGCTTCGTGGAGATTGCCTTATCAAGGCGGTACAAACGATAGCTCAATTGCTGAAACCACTTGACGACCTCCGAGGGCGGTGATGTGGTTCCGGACATCCGTGCTTTCTCGTAAACAGGGTGTTGGAGCTTGTCCCAAGCATCCTGCAATGGTGTCATAATCTGTAGCTCAAATGGGTATTGATTAAGTACTGTTGGGGTATCGGTTATGAACACCCCTCCGGCTAGTGCGCGGAAGCCTCCAAGGCGGCTCCTCGAGACGTTGTCCTCAAACCCCCAAAGCTGCAAGTCCTTTCTGGTGCTTAAAGTGTAGGCCGTGAACTGGTCCTTTGCTGCATGAAGATCACGCAATCCCAGAACCAGAACACGCCCCCCTGCTATGTCTGCAATGCGGTTCGCTGCTTCGCTAGCTGTACAAGCCGTGTCCTTCCGTAGGATCTCGGCGGCTTTCATGCTAATTCGAGACCATTTCTTTATGGGTCGCACGCGCCAATTTACGGGATATCCAAAGTGCTCCTCCATCGCTCGGGCAAAGGCTCCGAGAAGCTTCTCCCCCACGCGTGTGGCTGCCCAGTATCCCTGTGCTTTTCTATCCAGGAGACTCAAGAACTCACTCATTCGGCCATCCAGCACCACGTTAGTTACCTCAAAAGTAAGGTATCCATCTGTGGCCCTTCCGCTGACCATAAAGACTCTGGCTGGACTTTAGCCCAACCTTTGCATTCGGGTAAGACATCCCGCACGCTGTCCAGCGTGCCCCTTGCAGCTATAACGTCATACTGTGGTAAGGGGTATTGCTTTACGAACCGACTCCAAGCCGTCCCCAAGGCAAGATACATCCGGTTAGCGTCCACCATGCCTTCCACTGGGCTCTCCATAATCCGTTCTACTGTGCACGCCTTTGCGTCGGGGGCTGCCTTAACGACTACGATATAGTTTCTCACCGGGAAATCCCCGCTGATATTGGGGATATGGGGCTGCTGAAACATGACTGCCTCCTTATGCGCACGTCACGCAATGTCGCTTCAAGGTGGTACATAGAGTCTTACCACAGTGTCCTTACACTCGTAATCTGAACGTTGCATAGGGAGGAGCCATGTTCACGACCATCCAACTTCGTGCAGGCGGTGCTCGTCAAGCAGTTACCCTAGAGCATCCTGCCCGGCTCCGCCCCACTCTCGAACAGGTCCACCTGCTCCACGCTATCGCACAGCTGGGCCACATGGATGGCCTGGCGCACGTCCTGGCTCACCATCGGGGAGTCGAACCGTGCAGGCTCATGGCTGTGGTGCTCTAGTCCACGACTAGATCCAAGCGGTGCGGGGCACGCCCTGCTCTCGCTTCCACCTGAACCGTAGCTTTCAATCACATGCCGCAGCGTGGGTGCAGGGTTCACCCTGCCGTGGGGCCAGGGTTCACCCTGGCCTGGAGGCGGCTGGTCTCCTCCTCTACCACCGTCGGTTCCAGCTTGGTGAAGAGGGGCTTCGGCGCCTCCAGCGGTTGGCCTGGCTGGGGGCGCTGAATCTTCCAGCCCGCTTCCTGCAACGTGCCCGGAAACCCCATCATCTGGTGGAGCTGCTGGGTGGTGAAGGGGAGGTAGGGTGAGACCATGGTCTTGAGGGCCGAGATGGCGTACAGCGCAGTCCACAGGGTGGTGGCGGTGGCCTGGTGGTCGGTCCGAAGGGTCACCCAAGGCGCCCTGGCGTCCACGTACCGATTGCCCTCCTGGGCCAGGGCCATCACCTCCTGGATCCCCAGGCGGAAGTGGCAGTGGGCCAGGTGATCTCCCACGTTCTCCAGAGCTGCGTCGGCCCTGGCGAGCAGACGCTGGGACTGCTCGTCCAGAGGGCCTGGCTCAGGGATGCGCCCCTCAAAGTTGCGGTAGGTGAAGGTCAGGACCCGGTGGACCAGGTTGCCGTAGGTGGCCACCAGCTCGTCGTTGTTGCGCCGCACGTACTCCCGCCAGGAGAAGTCGGCATCGGCCCCCTCGGGCATGCCGGCCGACAGGTAGTAGCGGAGAGGGTCGGGGGCATACCGCTCCAGGTAGTCGGGGACCCAGACGGCCCAGTTGCGGCTGGTGGAGAACTTCCCCCCCTCCAGGTTGAGGAACTCGTTGGCGGGCACGTCGTAGGGCAGCTTGAGGTCTCCGGCCCCCATGATCATGGCGGGCCAGATGATGGTGTGGAAGGGTATGTTGTCCTTGCCGATGAAGTAGTAGCTGCGGGCCTCCCCCTGCCAGAAATCACGCCACCTTTCGGGTTCTCCCTCGCGCTGGGCCCACTCCTTGCTGGCGGACAGGTACCCCATGACGGCCTCAAACCACACGTAGATGCGCTTCTCTTCGTAGCCTGCCACCGGGGTTGGGATGCCCCAGGAGATGTCTCTGGTGATGGCCCGATCTCGCAGCCCGTCCTCCAGGTAGCGGCGGGTGAAGTTGAGGACGTTGGGCCGCCAGTGCTCCTGCTGCTTGACCCACTCCAACAGAGGCGCCTGGAAGGCGCTCAGCCGGAAGAAGAGGTGTTGAGAGTCACGGATGATAGGCAGGTGGCCGCAGATGCGGCACCGTGGGTCAATGAGGTCCTGGGGGTCCAGGGTCTTGCCGCACCGCTCGCACTGGTCTCCCCGGGCCCTGGGGCTCTGGCAGTGGGGGCAGGTCCCCTCCACGTACCGGTCCGGCAGGAATCGCCCCTCATTGGTGCAGTAGGGAAGGGGCATGGTGCCCTCGTAGATGTAGCCCCCGGCCTGGAGGCGGCCAAACAGGTCGTGGACCGTCTCCCGGTGGTTGGCTGTGCCGGTGGCGGTGAACAGGTCGAACTCGATGCCCAGCCGCTGCCAGCACTCCAGAAAGGAGGCGTGGTACTTGTCCACCACCTGCTGGGGGGTTATCCCCTCCTGCTCCGCCTGGACGGTGATGGGGGTGCCGTGCTGGTCGCTCCCCGACACCATCAGCACCTCGTTGCCCTTGAGGCGGTGGTAGCGGGCGAAGATGTCGGCGGGGAGGTAGGCCCCCGCGATGTGGCCGAGGTGGAGCCACCCGTTGGCGTAGGGCCAGGCAACACCGATGAAGATGCGCTCGGCCATGTTCTGCTCCTGGTGGGTTGGAGAGAGATTCGTTGCAGGCGGTAGCGGGTATTGTATACCAGGCTGCCTAGGCGCTCAACCTTGGAGGGCTCTTGCGCCTTGCTTTAGGGGTGCTGCCTGCCAGTTCAACCCATGCCTGGTAGACTCGCGCCCTGTCTACGCCGAGGATCTTGGCCACCTGGCTCACGGCCCGTCCTGGCGGCACACCTGCTTTGCGCAGCGCCATCAATTGCCGCTGCACCTCTTCGTCGCCCGCTGACGGGGGTGACGGGTGTGCGCCTTCCACTACGAGCGTGAACTCACCCCGCGGCTCGTTGAAGTGGTCCAGGGCTTCAGAAACGGACCCACGGAACATCTCCTCGTACACCTTGGTCAGCTCGCGGCATACGGCGATACGCCGGTCGCCCAGAATGGCTGCCATGTCCTGAAAAGCCCGGCGGACCCGATGGGGCGCTTCAAAGGCCACCAGGGTGCGCCGTACCTGGGCCACCTCCTCCAGCAGGCGGCGGCGCTCCCCGGCCTTCCTTGGGAGGAAGCCCAGGTACACGAACTGGTCGGTGGGGAGCCCCGACACCACCAGCGCGGCGACGACGGCCGAGGCCCCCGGCACGGGCACGACGGTGATCCCCCTTTCGATAGCAGCCTGGACCAGCTCGTAGCCCGGATCGCTGAGCCCCGGCGTGCCTGCCTCGGAGACAATGGCCAAGTCGTGGCGCTCCAGGGCCTGCAGGAGCTGCGGGGTCTTGCGGTCCTTGTTGCCCTCGTAGTAGCTGGTCACCTTAGTGGAGATGCCGTGGGCGGCCAACAGCTTTCGAGTGGTGCGGGTGTCCTCGGCGGCGATCAGCCCCACCTCCTTGAGCACCCTCAGGGCCCGGAGGGTGATGTCCTCCAAATTGCCGATGGGGGTGGCTACCAGGTACAGGGTGGGCACGGGTTTCTGATGTCCTCAGTGGCGCTGGTGGGGTGTCCAATGATCGCGCGGTTCCATTCTAGCAGGATGCGGAAAAAGAGGAGTGCAGTCCCGACTCATTGGGGCGCCTACGCCTCTACTATCGGGACATCGGCCCAGCGGTGAATGACCTTACGGAGTATGAGCGCAGGGACGACCATCCACACTAAACATCGTCGCAGGCCCAAATGAGCTCATCGTAACGTGGGTGCAGAGCTCGCCCTGCCAAACGAAAGTCATAGGCGGATCGTTTGCTTCCCCCTAGAAGCCGTTAGAACTGAGGTCATCTTTGTCGAGTGTTTGGAGGTGTCTATGCTTTCTCCAGCGGTGCGAGGGCTATCCTGTGGGCGAAGGTGTGGCTGGCAGGAAAAGGATGCAAGCAAGGGCGCGCAAAAGGGCAACTTCATCCCGAAAACGGGAAGTCTCAAGAATGGCGCCTTTCAGTGGAGGGGCACTGCCTCCTTTAGTTGGGGATCCCCTGACGTATTCCGCGGCGGAAGGACGCCTGCCCCAGATGGAGAGCTTGCGGGCCCTGGGGCAAGTGGCAGGTGGTGTCGCTCATGACCTCAATAACCTTCTCATGATCATTCAGGGCTACGTAGATCTGAGTCTCCAGAGCAGCGCGCTCTCGCCTGAGGTGGAGCAGAACCTCCGGACTATTCGGGAGAGCGCAAACGATGCTGCTCAGGTGGTGCGCAGGGTCCAGGCCTTCTACCAGCCCTGGGCTTATATGGAGTGGGGGCTTGTGCACATCAATGAAGTCGTCAAGGCTGCGGTGGCCCA
>SHYH01000026.1 GCA_009692865.1 Dehalococcoidia bacterium | reverse complement strand
CACTGCCCTTCTTCGACCCGGAGACTGTCGCGGAGCCCGACGTCGTTGACTATCTGGCGTAACTCTCCTTCGAGTTGCTTTGCCGCAGCGGAGTCGACTGTTACTGACAAGTCGACTCCAAGGCGCAGATCGGAGCCGGACCGGAGCTTCGGGATGATGCGCGTACCGAAGCGGTTCCACACCTCTGCTGTGATCGAGCCTACGAGCCTCAGGGTGCGCGTTGGCGCTAGGGTTGGTCCATCGACAACGGGTGGCTTGGGTGCTGGCGATCCGGTCTCCTGGGGGAGCTCGCCACCAGTCCCGCGCCCGTGGATGGCCGTGCCGGTAACTAGAAGGCTACCACCTTCGCTCACACCAAGCCGATTGCCGACTGCGGCCGAAGTTGGATCAGGTTGGGAGAGTCACCGTGACACAGAACGGGATTCCAGCTTTACTCACCACTGGACGAACATCGGCATGACGACGTGGATGTAGCCTTCGTCGCCCACGGGCTTGAACACGCCCGGGCTGGAGGCAGTGGTGGACTCCAGGGTCACCTCGTCCCCCTGCAGGGCGCCCAGCACCTCTGTGAGGTAGCGGCTGCTGAATGCGATCTTGGCCGGCTGGCCCTCGATCTTGGCATCTATGGCGCCTTTGTTCTCCCCTATCTCCTCCGTCCGCGAGGACACCTCCACGTGCCCGGGCGCACCTTCGGGGCCTGGGAAAAACTGAAGCCGCACAATGCCACTGCCGTCGCGGGCGAAGATGGAGGCGGTCCGGGTGGCCCGCAGAAACTCCCGCAGGTTGACCACCGTCCGCGTGGTGTTCTCCTTGGGGATGAGTTGGGAGTAGTTGGGGAAGGTCCCCTGGGTGAGCTGGGAGACCATCTCGGCGCTCTTCCAGCGGATGAGCACCTGGTTCCGGGAGGGGGTCAATGTGAACTCCACGGGCTCCTCCTGGTCCCCCAGAAGGCGCTGGACCTCGGAGAGGGTCCGAGCGGGGATGATGACCTTGGTGTTTTCCGACGCGGGCTCGGCCAGGCGGCCATGGTGGACCGCCAGCCGGAACCCATCGGCGGCGGCGAAGACAAACTCGTCCCCGGCGAACTCCACCTGGATGCCCGTGAGCACCGGGCGGGAGTCCTCGGTGGCCGCGGCGAAGACCACCTGGCCGATGGCTGTCTTCAAGGGCTGGGCGTGCACCTTGGCCGTGACCCTCCCCTCCACCGTGGGGATGGGCGGGAACTCATCGGCGTCGGTGCCGTTGATGTGGGCCTCAAAGCGA
Source organism: Dehalococcoidia bacterium (assembly GCA_009692865.1). Lineage (GTDB taxonomy): Bacteria > Chloroflexota > Dehalococcoidia > Lucifugimonadales > SHYH01. The sequence continues at coordinate 15,758 of SHYH01000026.1, read as the reverse complement.
GCGCATTGAAGGTGGAGTCCAGCGGGGTGCGCGCTGCCCACCAGATCAATGCGTTCGTTGGGAAGGGAGTTGACGAACTCCGTTAGAAGCCGGGCGGGAAGGGTCAGGGACCCCTCCTCCTCCACCCTGGCGCTCACCCAGGTGGTGATGGCGATCTCCAGGTTGGTCGCCGAAAGCTTCAGGCGCGACTCCTCCGCCACCAGGAGAACGTTCTGCGTGATGGGAAGGGTCGTCCTCGTCGCCACCGCACGTCCCACCAGCGCCAGCCCGCGGGCCAGGTTTTCTTGCAAGCAGGAAAGTCTCATCCCGAATCACCCCCTCTCTCGAAGCTACCCGCCATTTCCTTTGTCATGCTGAGGAAGTCCCGACGCGTCGGGAAGACCGAAGCATCTCCACGTCCCAGGAGATTCTTCGCTGCGCCCAGAATGACATTGTGGGACAGGCTTTAGTGTGGGCTAGTATATAACGGGCGCCCAAAGAGGGTCAACGAGAAACGCGCCGTGTTGCAGCGTCGAGTGAGGGGGTATACTACAGGAGGCCCAGCTGTCCAGCATAAGCCTCGGCTCCAAGGAGGTCCCCATCGATCGGGAACGTCTGACTGCACTGCTCGCCGCCGTTCAGGCGGGCCAGGTCTCCATCTCCGAGGCCTTAGAGCGGCTCAAGAGCCTCCCCTTTGAAGACCTGGGCTTTGCCAAGGTGGACCACCACCGCTCCCTGCGGAAGGGGTTTCCCGAAGTGGTCCTGGGCGAGGGCAAGACCCCCCAGCAGGTGGCCGAGATTTGCCAGGAGCTGGCCCGCCACTCGGACGTTTTCCTTGTGACCCGCACCAGCGAGGAGGCCTTTCGGGCCGTGCAGGTTCGAGTGCCCGAGGCTGTGTACCGGGCCACTGCCTGCTTCATCGTGCTGGATCGAAGGCAAGACCTGGAGCGCCTCCCTGGCATAGCGGTGCTGTGTGGTGGCACCGCAGACCTCCCGGTGGCTGAGGAGGCCGCTATCACCGCGGAGGTCATGGGGTGTGAGGTGCAGCGGGTTTACGACGTGGGTGTTGCCGGCCTCCACCGCCTCCTCAGCCACCTGCCCCTGCTTCAAGAGGCACGGGTGCTGGTCGTGGTGGCGGGCATGGAGGGCGCCCTCCCCAGCCTGGTGGCGGGGCTGGTCTCTGCCCCGGTCATTGCCGTGCCCACCAGCATCGGATACGGCGCCGGCTTTGGGGGCCTGGCCCCCCTTCTGACCATGCTGACGAGCTGCGCGCCGGGAGTGGCAGTGGTCAACATCGACAACGGATTTGGCGCAGGCTACATGGCCGCCGTCATCAACCTCTTGGCCTCACAGGAAAGCCAGGCGACCAGGTAGCCTGTGAAGCGTCCCAGGAACGCTCGAAGCCGAGCTCCAGAGCCGCGGACACCGAGCCAGCGCGACTCACCTTCCTGACGGCCATCCCCTCTTCAACAGGAAAGCAGAAGCACCACCCGTGTTTGGGTGGTGCTTCTGCTTTCAATATGCCTACAAAGGGCTTTGCTACTTGGTGGTGATTTGCCCCACCATGTTCAGAGCCTCGTGAGGAATGCAGACGAGCTTGTACGTTCCGGCGGCCGGCGCAATGAAGGTAATGGTCTGGGGCGTATTGGGAAGCACCTGGGCGTTAATGAAGTTGCCTCCCGCAGGGTTCTTCACCGTCCAGGTGTGGAACTCCCCATCGGGGACGAGCTTGATGGTGTAGCTCTTCCCCGCGGTCAGGGTGAGGTTCTTGGGATCAAAGGCATAGGCGCCGCTGACGTTCATGAGATGAATGGTGTAGTCCAGCGCACCCGCCGGCATTTGCGCCGGGGGAGCTGTAGGAGCCGGGGGAGCAGTGGTAGCGGTAGGGGCGGCGGTCCCTCCACCACAGGCCGCCAGGGCCACTGCCATCAGGGACACCAAAAGGACTAGGGCTAGGTTGCGCAGATGCATCGCTCCTCCTTCTGTCTTTGTGGTTGAGCGCGTTGGCCCGCGAATCGATTCACATGAGGAAGTATACATAAACCCCATCGCCAGGGGAAGAGGGACCTCCCCTGGCGATGACGTGTTCCTCGCCTTTTCAAGGGCAGCCCGCTACATGGATAGGCATCCGAAAAGCAAGGGGCTCAGCCGCCCCGGCGCACTTCGATGGACTCCCCGGGCGCCAGGGCCACCCGGCGAACGTTGATCCCCAGCTTCAGCAGCCAGTAGCCCAGGGTAGCCTTGCTGACCCCCATCTCGTCCGCTGTGGCGGAGAGGCCCTTCTCATTCACCATTTCAGGAAGAAGTCGCTCCAACGGGCGTTGGTAGCGCTCCTCTACCCGCTGCATCAGTTTGGTCTTCCTCGCCATCCGTTGCCCCTTTCGCCCGACTCCAAAGCGACGGTTTCTCCACCCCATTCCCAGATTAAAGAGCGTTGAACTGTGTCTCCGGACCGTTCGGGAGAGGAACAAACACGGCTCGTAGGGGAGCCGAGGCCCCCATTTTAGGCACCCCCAACCAGTTCGACAAGGGCTCTTGCCAGGCGGTATCCTTCGGCCAGCGCCCTCCTCGGCCAGCCCTTTTCGCAGGCGCCGAGGCAACCACTACCAAGGTCTCCGCAAGACCACCAAGGCCACGGGAGACCGTAAATCGTAATCTGGTTACCAACCTATGGCCTGACCAGTCTTGTAACATAGGTTTCGAGCGAGTTTTCGGTACTTCCGTTCCGCTCCCTGGTTGATAACGGGCAGCTGCTCCTCGCCTTGCCCCCTTCCTGCGCCCTTTGCTACACTGGCGAAGGATCAGACGCGCCCCGTTTCATGCGCTTGCCCCAGTAGCTCAATGGATAGAGCAGCTGCCTTCTAAGCAGGAGGTTGTGGGTTCGAATCCCGCCTGGGGCACCATGCGCGACGCTTCATTGATGGCTTCCCCTTGCGACCAACCACAGCCCCAAGGTGTACAACCCCCCTAAACTGGCCCCTCCTTCCATTGGCACGATAGCGGCGAGTCCCTCTATAGTTGGCTTTGGGTGCCCTGGCCGTTAGAGACCGATTCCCTCAAGTCCCCGGAGGCGTGTCCTAACAAGAGCCTTGGCGGGAGCGCTTTAACATGGAAGCGAGGTGACGAGTCGGTACGCGTCACCCTAAGAGGGATGAGCAATGAAGGGTATCGGATTGGCCTATCGTCTCCTTGTGACCGTGTCCATGGTGGTGGCCCTCATCCTGGGAGGCCTGATTTTGTCCACTTCCAGGCAGGCCAACGCACAAGGTGGCGTGCCTCCCCCACCCCCAAGCGTCATCGTGGTCTTGGAGCCAGGGGTGGCAACAACGGTGGACGCCTCAGCGGTGACCAAGGCCCGCGTGCGGGTTCTGTTCCCCGCGCAGACCTTCTCAGCACAGCGCCTGGTGGAGGTGCGAGAGGCGCCAGTGGGCCAGATCCCGACCCCTACCCCACCGGGGATTGGGCAGACCCGCAGCGCCTTCGAGATTAACGTGTTCCTTCCCAGCGGCGCCCAGGAAACACGGCCGGCCCTTGGACAGTGCATCACCGTCACCGCCAGCTACAGCGACGCGGACGTGGCCGCCGCCGGCAGCCCCTTTGCCCTGGCCATGATGCGGTACGACTCCGCCGTGAAGGCGTGGATCCTCCTGACAACGCGAATCGACGTGGTGGCCGGCATCCTCAGCGCCCAGGTGTGCTCCAGCCTGAGCACCTTCGCCGTGGGCGTCCAGGGCCCACCCCTTCCCCCCACGCCGGTGCCCCCTACTGCCACGGCCCGCCCACCAATCCCGGGTGACTTCAGCCCACCCTCCAACTTTCTGGTAGGGCTCATGGTGGCGGGCGTCGTCCTCGCCCTGTCCGGAGGCTTCTACCTACGCACAGCCCGCCGAGAGGACAGGCTCTAGGCAGGGCGTGCCCTGCACCCGCGTTCAGTAGGGTATTCCGCCGCTGGGCCGGTGTTGGTGATGGTCAGCTTGGGTGTTGGCGAGCCCAGGGGCTCCCCCATCCCCTTCCTGTACAGGAAGGATGGCCAAAGGAACTTCGCCCCTCTAGTGCATTCTGCCAGAGCCACCCGAGCAGCCCTGCTACCTGCGTCGTGAGAACAGCCGCCTGACTCGAAGGTTATAGAAGAGGCGGAGCGTGTCCGCCACGCCCTGGCGAATATCGGCCCAGGTCCAGGTGTAAGGAGATTGGGTGTAGACGGCGCTGGCGGGAATCTCGATCACGGTGGCGCCGAGCCTTCGAATCGTGGCCAGGAGCTCCACATCGAAGGCCACCCGCTGGGGAGGGCTGAACTTGAGAGCCTCAATCAGCTTCTCCCGCTGGTACAGTTTCAGCCCGGAGCGGCTGTCCGTGGTGCCCAGGCCAAACAGCAAGGACACTACTCGGCTGTACACTTTGCTCACCAGAAGCCGCCTCCAGGGATACCTCACCTGAGAGTTCCTGTTATATCGCGACGCAATGACCACGTCGGCGCCCTGCTCTACCTGCTGGAGCATCTGCTCCACAATCTGAGGCGTAGGGTCCAGACCACCGCCGACGGTGATCACTAGGTCGGCATGGCTGTAGACGGCGGTAAAGTAGTGGGCCAGGTACAGGCCACCCTGGGGATTGATAGAGAGGGTCCGGGCAGGCCCCGCGTCAGGGGCCTTCCACCCGTGAGGGGTGCGCCCCACTGCGTGCACCAATCGAAGGGCCTCTGCCTTTATCCCCCTCTCCTCCAGGGCCGGCAAAAGCTGGGTAGCATTGCATTCCTGGCAGGTGGGCAAATAGGCTAGCGTAATCCGCAGCAACGAAGGACTCCTTTGAATAAGCTCCCCTGATTATACATCCCCTCCTGTTCTCCCAGGCTTGCCCAGAAAACGGCTGCTCAGACTTCGACCACCAAGATACAAGGGAAAACGGTCGACGCCCTGTTGTAGAGGCGAGGCCTGCCGGGGCGCTCGCCCCTGTCCTCTCCCCCTGGGAGAGGACAGGGGCGGCGGCGTCCTGTGGAAGGGGCGTAGCATGCTACGCCCCTTCCACAGCACCACAAAATCGCCGCTTGACCAAGTGCACGCACCGTAGCGTGGGTGTAGGATGAACCCTGGCGCAGTTGCCCTGACAGGAACAACCTGCAAAAATAGGCGTACCTGGTGAGGCCTGTATGGAGGCGTCGTGATTATGATGATTATGAAATCAGGGGGCGCGTCCACCCTGTTCCTGGCAGCAGTCCTCTTCATTACCGGCGTGTTGATGGTCTCTCCCATCGTGGAGTGGCTGGTGAAGGCCATGGGCTTCGCCCTCATGGCCCTGGGCGTCCTGGTGGCCATCGTCGCGCTGCTGGGCGGGCGGTCCGGCAAGAAGAGCTTCTAGCACGGGCCCCCTCGCACCCGTTACGGACATCCAGGGAAAGGAATGAGCTATGGGGTTGCTTTCTCGCATGACCACCATTTTCAAATCCAAGATGGGCCGGTTGCTGGACAACGCAGAGGACCCCAGGGAGACCCTGGACTACTCCTACGAAAAGCAGGTGGAGCTGGTCCGCAACGTGAAACGGGGCATCGTGGAGGTGGTGACCTCCAAGCGACGCCTTCAGCTTCAGGCAGAGCGGGCTCGCCAGAGCCTCGTCAAGCTGGACGGCCAGGCACGCCAGGCCCTGGAAGCAGGCCGCGAGGACCTGGCGCGAATCGCCCTACAGCGAAAGCAGGCCATCCTCTATGAGATCGAGGGGCTGGACACCCAGATCGCAGGGATGGAACAGGAGCAGCAGAAACTCACGGTGGCCGAGGCCCGCCTTGGGGCCAAGGTGGACGCGTTCCGGGCGAAGAAGGAGACCATCAAGGCCCAGTACTCCGCCGCCGAGGCCCAGGTGCGCATCGGCGAGGCCCTGGGCGGCATCTCCGAGGAGATGGCCGAGGTGGGGATGGCCGTTGAGCGCGCCGAGAACAAGACGGAGCAGATGCGGGCCCGGGCCGGGGCCATTGACGCCCTCGCGGCCGAAGGGGTGCTGGACGACCCTACCCTTCCCAGCGACACCCTGGACGCGGAGCTGCGGAAAATCTCCACCTCACGGACAGTGGAGACAGAGCTTGAGGCCATGAAACGCCAACTGGGGCCCGCGCCTCAGCGACAACTGGGGAGCGGCTCATGATCGTCCGCATTGTGGGAGAAGGGCAGTTCCAGGTCTCAAGCGCCCTTTTAGACGAGCTGAACGAGCGGGACAATCAGATCGTGCGGGCAGTGGCCCAGGGCAGAGAGAGGGCGTACTACCAGGCCTTCACCCGTCTGCTGAACCTGGTGCGCCGGCGGGGTCGCCCCCTTGCCGCTGACGACCTCCGCCCCTCGGATGTGGCCCTGCCTGCCGCCGACACCACCTTTGAGGAGGCCCGCCAGCTCTTCGTGGGCGAGGGGCTGGTCCGGGGGTAGGACTTAGCCCGTAGGACTACTGGGCACACCCGGACGAAGAGTTGACGGGTTCCCCGCCGTTCACCCTTCGACACGCTCGGGGTGAGGGGCGGCTTTTTGAGGGGACCCGAGAGGGCGCAGACTCCCGCTAGACCGGCACGCCCCACAGGGCGTACCACTGCTCTAACGATTGCTCGATGGGAAGCTCCCGCTCCATGGCCGCGCTCACCTGCAGCTCCAGGGCGTTGTCTCGTTTCTGCTCGGCGCGAGGGGCGAAGGGGTAGAACCTCCCTCGCTTGTAGCTGTACACCCAGTAGAGGGACTCCTCCCCCTGCTTGAAGCCGAAGACCGCCGCCAGAAGCTGGGGGCCAAACCCTTGCTCAATCACTTCCTGCTGGACCGCGTAGAGCGTGGTCACCAGGTCCTCGAAGTCCGGATCCTCCAGGACCACCCACTCGAAGCCCAGGTCGTCCTTCTGGGTCCGGAACTTGGTGCCCGCGGCGCGCCCGCTGACCTCCAGAATCTCCTGCACCTCCCGCTCCAGGGCCGTGAAAAAGGAGGAGGCCACCGGCCGAAGGCATAGGCCCGCCTTGCCCGTGGCCGTGATGTTCAGCTTCGACTCCAGGGCGAGCGTGGCGGTGGCGATGCTGATGAGGGCGTCGGTCTTAGGCTTTGCGACGCGAGTCCTGCCGAGCAGGACGTCCAGAAGCCTCACAGCTCCTCCATCTCCTGCTGGAGCCTTCGCAGCCGCGCTACCCGTTGCTCTACCGGGGGATGGGAGGCGAAGAGGTGGGTCAAGGATTGGCCGTTAAAGGCGGGCACGATGAAGAAGGCGCTGGCGCCCTCCACCCGGCGCAGGTCCTCCTGAGGGATGCGGGCGATGGCGCCGCTGATCTTCATGAGCGCCGACGCCAGGACAGCGGGCGCGCCGGTGAAGATAGCGCCACCCCGGTCGGCGGCGAACTCCCTATAGCGGGAGAGGGCCAGGATCAGAAGTTGGCTGACCACATAGACGATGGCCGACACTACGAAGATCATCATGATAGCCGCCGCGCCGTTCTGGCGGTCTCGGTCCCGGCCCCCGCCCATACCCCCGAACATGAAGCTCCAGGACAGCATCTGCACCAGCATCCCCGCCAGGGTGGCGAAGAAGCTGGCCAGGGTCATGACCATGACGTCCCTGTTCTTGATGTGGGTTAGCTCGTGGCCTACCACCGCCTCCAGCTCCGCATCGTTCAGCCGCTGCATCAGCCCCGTGGTGACGCACACCACCGAGTGTCCGGGGTTACGGCCGGTGGCAAAGGCGTTGGGGATGTCCATCGTGGCCACGGCCACCTTGGGTTTGGGGATCTCCATCACCTGGGCCAGGCGCTCTACCATCGCGTGGAGCTGCGGCATCTCCTGGGGTGTGACGACCTTGGCCCGCATGGACCAGAGGACCAGCTTGTCCGAGGCGAAGTACTGGATCAGAAGCATCGCCCCCGCGAACACGACCATTGTGAGGATGCCCGCCCCCGCGGCCAGGAGCACCCCCATGAACACCAGGTACACCAGGCCAAGCAGGAACAGGGTCCCGAACATTCGGATGGTCAGCTCCGTGTCCGGCTTGTAGATCCCTCTGCGCATCGCGACACCTCCGCCAGCCCCTCTTGTGAGCGTCTCCTCCGGCTGGCCTTCCTTTTCCATCTATTCTACTCTACCTGGCTGTCTCTGAGTTGGTCGAACAGCGCCGGTCAACCACAGCAACAGGATGGCCTTGAGCCGCCCTGCAGACATGTACGAGACCTCGGGGCAAGGCTCATGGGTAGAAAGAGAGGCCGACGGCTAGCCGGGGATGCTGGTGGGGAAGGGAAGGTATCGGGTCAAGAGAAGGATCAGGTTGGTGAACACGGCAATGCCCAGGAGGATGAGGAGCACACCGCCCACATATTCGGTGTACCGCAGCCAACGGCCGTGGCGTCGCAGGAGGGCGCTGATCCACCCTGTGAAGGCCCCTGCCGCGAGGAACGGCAGCATCATTCCCAGGGAGTAGACGAACAGGAGGGTCGCGCCCTGCTCGGCCGATCCTGACGTCCCCGCCAGCACCAGGATGGCGCCGAGAATGGGCCCCACGCAGGGGACCCATCCCACCGCAAAGGTGGCGCCCACAAGGAAGGAGCCGAGGTAGCGCAGTCGTCGAGTAAAGTCGGCCCTAATGGTGAAGCCACGCTGCAGAACTGGGACCTGAATCAGCCCAAGGGTTATCAACCCAAAGCCGATGATGAGGGTTCCCCCCCACCTAGTTCAGCCACACGGTGTTGGTGCGCACCACCTGGGACAGGGCCCTCAGGGAGGACCCAAGGAGGACGAAGACGGTGGTGAAGCCAATGACGAACACCAGCGTGTTGAGGAAGATGGCGATGCGGGAAGTGGCCAATCCTCCCTCGGGCGAATCGGAGAGGGTGAACCCCGCCAGATAGGCCAGGAAGGCCGGCACTATTGCCAGCATACAAGGGGCCACGAAGGAGGCGACGCCAGCCCCAAAGGCTACGAACAGGTTCATGGAATCCAAGATCGACCGTGCCTTTCCACTGACTGCCCAAAAAGCCGCTGCTGGCCCTGCTTCAGTGTACCACCCTGGCATCTTCAACGTCTTCCGTGTGTTCGAGGCGTCCCCCCTTGGCCTGCTCCAGCAGCATGGGCGCTGTGACGGCGAGGGTGCAGGGTGAACCATCTGCACAGGCGCTCCCCCTTGCCCCAAAAGCCTCAGAGCGGAGAAGTTCATCCCTATGTATCGGGATGAGGGGGGTATGGGGGTGTCCCCCATATCTAAAACCTCCCCCTTCCTTCCAGGAAGGGGGTTGGGGGGATGGTGAAACCGTTCGCCGTGGCGGATCAACCGAGGACTGCAGACCTGTAAAAGGCTTTTGGGGCAAAGCCCCCTAAAGGAGAGAGTGAACCACCGGCCCCAACCTGAGCGCGTGCCGTTGAACACGCACCGTAGCGTGGGTCCAGGGTGAACCTTGGTGGGTGCGGCGCACGCCCTGCCCTGCTTCATTGACAAGGCGGTGGCCCGATGGTATACATCAAAAGCCTCTCAGGGCTGCAGCCCTGGGCTGACGGCGCCTCGCTTGGAGGGAAAAAGCGGATGATCTGGGTGAGGCGGTTTTTTGCGGTCCTCCTGATCCTCCTTTTCCTTCCCCTCTTTTTCGCGGCTCTCTTTCTTCTTCACGTCAACGCTACTGTCCTATCCGCCGACTTTTACGTGAAGGAGCTGCGCAAGGCCGCTCTCCCCGTTTTTCTGTACGACCAGCTCCTCCCTACCGCGTTCGACGAGTTCGCCGCCGAGTCTTGGAAGCTGTCTGTGGACCCAACGAAGGTCCGCACCAAGGCAATAGGCGCGTTCCGGGAGGTGTTCCCGCCTCAATGGCTTCAGGATCGGATGGAGTCGGTGGTGATCGAGGTCGTGCCCTATGTGACCGGAGAGACCGAAGGTTTCTCCATAGCCGTGCCCGTGAGGGACCGGCTGGTTGCCCTGGGTGGGGCCCTCCAGGGGCCGGGTCTTCTTCGCCGCTTTGCAAAGGAGCGGCCCGCTGAGCCCGCAGGCGGGTGACCCTCCTGAAGACCGTACAGAATCAACACGAAGTCACCTAAAAGGGGTGTTGTTGCCAATGAAAATCGGCCTCATCTCCGATACCCACGTGCCGAATACCATGCCGGAGCCGCCGTCTCAGGTGGCAACCGCCTTTCAGGGAGTGGACATGATCCTCCACGCGGGGGACATCTACTCGGCCTCCTGTCTCGACTGGCTGGAGCGCATTGCGCCGGTCCAGGCCGTGGAGATGGACCCTGGGGTCTACTGGGAGAACGACTCCAGGGTTGTGGCGCGGCGGGTCCTGGAACTGGAGGGGTACGTCATTGGCATGGCCCACGATTTGAACTTGAGGGGCATGGGTGGAGAGGCGTTCCCCGGGGCCATACCAGCCAAATTCTCATCGGACGGCTCCCTTGCTGCGGCCCTTCAACAGTTCTTCGGTCGGAAGGTGGATATTGTTGTTTTTGGCCACACCCACTATCCCCTCGTCGAGAACCACCAGGGGGTGCTCCTGGTCAACCCCGGCAGCACCTCCCTCCCCCGTCTGCTCCGCAAACTGGGCACCGTGGCCCTCCTGGATCTCACGCCCCAAGGGGCCTCCGCCCGTGTTGTCGACCTCTCCAACATGGGATAGGCGTCTTGCTGTGTGGTCGTTTCCAGCGGGTGCGCCGACCCTTCACTCGTACGACAGTGCCTTACGAGAAGGGCCTACTCCAGCTCCTGGGCGGGGTGTGTTAGAATCCTGGCGTGCGTCCGATACACCGACTTCACGGAGGTGAGAAGGTCATGGCAACGACTACGGATCGGCCAGCGTGGAGGGTGGTAGGCACGCGCCCTGTTCGCCACGACGGGACGGACAAGGTAACGGGGCGTGCCAAGTATGGTGCTGACGTTCAAATGGCGGGGCTCCTGCACGGGAAGGTTCTTCGCAGCCCTTACGCCCACGCCCGCATCAAGCGCATTGACACCCGCAAGGCGGAAGCCCACCCCGGTGTGCGGGCCGTGGTCACCTGGAAAGACTTCCCCCCCAGGCCCCCGGGGACGCCCCTGGTCCCTAGCGAGGGAGGCTACACCGCCCTCATCTGGGAGCGGATTCTGGCCACGGATAAGGTGCTCTACAAGGGCCATCCCATCGCCGCGATAGCAGCCATCAGCTCCCACGTGGCCGAGGAGGCCCTCGCCCTCATCGAGGTGGAGTACGAGGTGCTGCCCGCGGTCCTGGACGGCGTGGAGGCCATGAAGGAGGGCGCGCCGCTTCTGCACGATGCCATGACCACCAAGGAAATGGGCCACGACACCGGCACGCACAGCAACGTTGCCTCCCATGAGCAGGTCGTCATTGGCGACGTGGAGAAGGGCTTTCGGGAGGCCGACGTCGTTGTGGAGCGGGAGTTCCGCACCGCCTGGGTCCACCAGGGCTACATCGAGCCCCAGAACGCCACCGCCCACTGGGATGCCGCCGGTCATATCACCCTCTGGAGCAGCAGCCAGGGGGCCTTCGACATCCGCCGCCAGACCGCCGAGTTCCTGCGCCTCCCCGTCACCCAGGTCACCGTCATGCCCGTGGAGGTCGGCGGTGGCTTTGGCGGCAAGGTGGCCGTCTACCTGGAGCCGGTGGCCGCCCTCCTCTCCCGCAAGGCCAATCACCAGCCGGTCAAGATGGTCATGACCCGGACCGAGGTGTTTGAGGCCACAGGGCCCACCTCCGGCTCCTATCTCCGGGTCAAGGTGGGCGCCACTAAGAACGGGCGCATCACCGCCACCCAAGGCTACTTTGTGTACGAGGCCGGCGCCTTCCCCGGCTCCCCCCTCAACGCAGCGCTCCGAAGGCTCTTCGGCCCCTACGCCATCGAGAACTACCAGACGGATGGCTACGACGTCGTGGTCAACAAGCTCAAGGCCAGCGCCTACCGGGCCCCAGGCCTCACGAACGCCGTTTTCGCCTCCGAGCAGGTCCTGGATGAGGTGGCCGAGAAGATCGGGATGGACCCAATGGAGTTTCGCCTGAAGAACGCCCTTCGGCAGGGGGGCCGCCGCACCGATGGCACCATTTCCGGCGTTATGGGAAACGTGGAGGTCCTCCAAGCGACCAAGGACTCCTCTCACTACAACGCGCCCCTGACACGCAAGTACCAGGGAAGGGGCGTCGCCTCCGGCGCCTGGGGGCAGAGGGCCGTCGCTAGTCCTGCAGGCTATGGAAGTGGCGACTCCAGCGTCTCCCTCAGCATCAACCCCGACGGTTCCGTGAACCTGACCATCGGGTCGGTGGATATTGGAGGGCATCGCGCCGCCATTGCCATGCACGCCGCCGAGGTGCTGGAGATCCCGGCAGAGGACGTCCACCCCTTAATCGCCAGCACGGATGGCATCGGCTATACCCGGATGACCGTAGGCAGCGGCACCACCGTCAGGACCGGCTGGGCCGCCTTCAACGCCGCCCAGGAGGCCCGTCGCCAGTTGGTGGAGCGGATCGCCAGGATTTGGCAGACCCCCCCAGGGAACGTGGCGTACGCTGATGGGGTGTTCTTGCACAAGGCAGACCCGGTGCTACGCATGAGTTTCAAAGAGCTGGCTGGCCAGCTCATGGCCACCGGGGGAGGCATCACGGTGGGTGCCACCAACACCCAGCCCGGCGGTGGCGGCGAATCCTTCTCTACTCATGTTGTGGATGTTGAGGTGGACCCGGAGACCGGCAAGGTGGAAATCCTTCGGTACACCGCCCTCCAGGATGTGGGCCAGGCCGTCCATCCCAGCTATGCCGAGGGGCAGATGCAGGGCGGTGTGGCCCAGGGCATCGGCTGGGCCCTGAACGAGGAGTACTACTACAACGCCCAGGGGGTGATGACCAATTCCAGCTTCCTGGACTACCGAATGCCCACTTCCCTGGACCTTCCCATGCTGGACACCATCCTTGTTGAGGTGCCCAACCCCGACCACCCCTTCGGCGTCAGGGGGGTGGGAGAGCCCTGCATCGTTCCAGTCGCAGCGGCCATCGCCAACGCCATCCACCAGGCCATCGGCGTCCGCATGACAGAGCTCCCCATGTCGCCTGCCCGTATCCTGCAGGCACTGTGGGAGAAGAGCGCCAGTGAGGGAAGTCGGTAGAGCGACTGCCTCGCGATCCCTAACGCGCAGGTGGTAGGGGCGTCCCGGTGCATCGGGACGCCCTTATGTTGATGGGCGGATGGCTGGCTCCTGTAGGGGCAATTCATGAATTGCCCCTACACCGGCGGCAGATGGACCCCTTCGCACCAGGAATCGCCGTAGGCCCGCATGCACGCACCGTTCGCGTCCAAAAGTCACCGCAGGCCTAAAGGCGACGCACTGTAGCGTGGGTCCAGGGCACGCCCTGGTCTGGCTTCCCTTCTCTCGAAAGATGCCGTATTATAGGGAGCTAGCGCGTCGGTCGCCAAAGCCTGTACCCGACACCACAAGGAGACCGCCCTAGGAGGCAAGAATGGACATCCTCTGGATTACTCCCATAGCGGGCATCGTGGCCATCCTCTTCGCCGCCTACCTTGCCCGGGACGTCCTCGGAAGGGACAAAGGCTCGGCCCAGATGCAGGACATCGCAGACCGTATCCTGGTGGGGGCAAAAGCCTTCATCAGTCGCCAGTACCGCACCATCGCCCTCTTGGCGCTGGTCGCCGCCGTCGGCATAGCCATCCTCCTTGCCCTGGTCACCAAGACACCCCCCGATATCAACGGCAATGGTATAACCACCGGCGACAACGCTGACAAGATCGCTCTGGCCTGGCGCACCGCCGTCTCCTTCCTCGTTGGCGCTGTCTGCTCCGGCGTTGCAGGCATCGTCGGCATGTACGTCGCGGTCAAAGCCAACCTGCGCACCGCTGCCGCTGCAACCAGGGGCCTTGGCCCTGCCGTCCAGACCGCCCTGCGCGGCGGCGCTGTCTCTGGCTTCCTTATCGTCGCCCTCAGCCTGCTGGGGGTGACAGGCATCTTTTACGCCTACGATGGCTACAATAACCCTGACCTGGCCCCTTTCCTTATCGTAGGTTTTGGCTTCGGCGCCAGTTTCGTTGCCCTCTTCTCTCAGCTTGGCGGCGGTATCTACACGAAGGCCGCCGACATGGGCGCAGACCTGGTTGGCAAGGTAGAGGCCGGCATCCCCGAAGATGACGCCCGCAACCCCGCGGTCATCGCCGACCTTGTTGGCGACAACGTTGGCGACTGCGCAGGCCGCGGCGCCGACCTGTTCGAGTCCACCGCCGCCGAGAACATCGGCGCAATGATCCTGGGCGTCATCATCTATCTCGCCATTAAAGACATCCCAGCCATCCCTCACCCTGAGTATTTCGTGCTCTTCCCATTGGTCGTCCGCGCCTTCGGCGTCTTCGCCACCGCCTTAGGCGTCCTCTCCGTCGCATCCCCCATCCCCTTCTTCAGGTTGAAGGAAGAGGACGATCCCATGGGCGCCTTGAACAAGGGCTTCTTCCTTGCTGTTATCCTCTGCATTGGCTTTCTGGCCCTCTCCACCTACATGATGCTTGGCCAGGGCGGCATTCAGTGGCAGTACTACTTCTATGCCGGTCTGGTGGGCATCGCCACCAGCGTCGCCTTCGTGTTTATCACCCAGTACTACACCGAGTTCAAGTACCGCCCGGTGAGGGATATCGCCAATGCCGCAAAGACCGGCCCTGCCACCAGCGCGGTCATGGGCGTCTCCGTGGGCTTTGAGTCCACCTTCTCCACCGCTGTGGTCATCGGCGCGGCCCTCTTGGCCTCCTTCTGGCTCGGCCAGCACGCCTTCGCAGGGACGGGCCTAGACGTCAGCGATACCCGCGCCGGCCTCTTTGGCACCGCCGTCGCCACCATGGGCATGCTCATGACCGCCGCCTACATCCTGGCTATGGACACCTTCGGCCCCATCACCGACAACGCCAACGGCATCATTGAGATGTCGGGCAACGTGGGAGATGTCCGCAAGGTCACCGACCGCTTGGACGCCGTCGGGAACACCACAAAGGCCCTCACCAAGGGGTACGCCGTAGGCTCCGCCGGCCTTGCCGCCTTCCTGCTCTTCTTTGCCTATTTGGATGAGGTGAGCAATGTCACCGGCCAGGTCGTAGAGGCCATCAACCTGGCTGACGTGAAGGTTTTCGTGGGCGCGCTCCTGGGCGCAATGCTCGCTTTCCTCTTCAGCGCCCTGGCCATCCGCGCCGTCTCCAAGACCGCCGGCGCCGTCATTGAAGAGGTGCGCCGCCAGTTCCATGCCGACCCCAGGATCATGACAGGCGAGGTCCAGCCCGACTACGCACGCTGCGTGGACATCACGGCGCGCGCCGGCCTGCGTGAGATGGTCCTGCCCGGCATCGTTGCCGTGGCTGTCCCCGTTATCGTCGGCGTCGTCCTCCGGCACGAGGCGATGGGCGCATTCCTCATGGTGGGCACCATCAGCGGCATCCTTCTGGCCACCGTGCTCAACAACTCCGGCGGCGCATGGGACAACGCCAAGAAGTTCGTTGAATCCGGTGCAATGAGGGATGAAAACGGCCAGGTGGTCGTGAAGGGTTCCCAGATCCACGCCGCCGCCGTCGTCGGCGACACCATCGGCGACCCCTTCAAAGACACGGCGGGGCCCTCCCTCCACGTCCTGGTGAAGCTCCTCGCCACCATAACCCTGGTCCTGGCGCCCATCTTCATCTAGCCTAGCAGGGCGATGAAAAGGGAGAGTCCAGAGGGGCGAAGCCCCTTTGCTGGGGGTCTGGGGGTATCCCCCAGATATAACGCCTACCCCCTTCCTGGCGAGGAAGGGGGTAGGGGGATGGTCGAAAGAGGTTTTCCAACAACCTGCTAG